>NZ_WPCB01000010.1:0-93939 GCF_009741785.1 Haloarcula sp. CBA1122 | reverse complement strand
CTCTGACACGTCCCATCCTGCGGGGCAATAATCGAACTCTCGTTTCCGACTGTGACGGTCACGGTGAACGACTTATCTGGGCGGGCCTCGCTCGGTACGTCTATACTGTCGATATACGGCTCTGATTGGTCGATGTTCAGGTTCAGCGACCGCGCTGGCCGGCTGTCGCGGTGAGTCCGGGTCACAGGACGGTAGCTCGGACCCGACACCGACAACCACAACGACGGCAGACCCGGCTCGGGCGCTGGACCGCTACGACGTATCCATTAGCCACGAGCGCAGCCAGTCACCCGACACCGACTGGGCGGCTCCGACCGCGTCGCCAACAGACACACCGCTCGCCACCGAACCACTCATCGAGGATCTGGAGATCCCGTGGGACCTCTCGTTTGCCGCGGACGGAACGCTGTTTCTCACCGAGCGGGTCGGCCGCGTCCTCTCGTTTGTGGACGGCAGCGTCCGAACAGTCACCGAACCGGCGGCAGTCATCGACGCGGAATCGAGCGACGATGGCTGGTGGGTAACGGGCGGTGAGGGCGGCACGCTCGGCGTCGCCGCGCACCCGACTTACCCCGAGCCGCCGGTAGTGTACGTCTACTACACGACGACAACCGACGACGAGCGGGTCAACCGGGTCGTCGCCATGGATGTCTCGGCCGAGGACCCGGCCGCCACGGAGTCCGTCCTCGTCGACGCCATTCCCGGAAGCAAGATACACAACGGCGGTCGGCTCACGTTCGGCCCCGAGGACTACCTCTGGATTACGACCGGGGACGCCGGGTCCGGCGAACTGGCCGCCGACACCGACTCGCTCGGCGGGAAGGTCCTTCGCGTGACGCCCGCGGGCGACCCCGCTCCGGGGAACCCGGACCTCGGTGGTGACCCGCGGGTGTTCACCTACGGCCACCGGAATCCACAGGGGATCGCGTGGCTTCCGGACGGCACTGTCGTTGCTTCCGAACACGGCCCGACCGGGCGGGACGAACTCAACCGCCTCGTGGCTGGTGGGTACTACGGCTGGCCAGACACCCGCAAGCACGAGGAGTACGCCGACGCCGGCCCCGAGGTCCGCCGCCCGCTCGCAAACACGGGCAACGCCGGCGGCTGGGCTCCCTCCGGGTCGCTGTTCTACACCGGCGACGCCGTGCCGTCGCTGCGGAACCGACTGCTCACTGGCGGCCTGAAGGGCCAGAAACTCCTCACAACGACGCTGACGCCGGCCGGTGGGGACCTGCCACCGGGTGACGACGCCGAGGTGTACGACGCTGACTGGACCGACGACGCCTACACCGCGACGACCCACTCCCTGCTGGCCGACGAAGTCGGCCGGATTCGCCACGTCGAGCAGGGACCGGACGGCGGCCTCTACCTCGTCACGTCGAACCGCGACGGACGGGCCGGCGACGGCTTCCCGCGGGAGCGCGACGACGTGCTCGCCCGCATCACGCCGGCCGAGTGACCAGCGCGGGCGGGCACCCGCTCTGTGAACCACTGGCTATATTTCGGTTGACGAGAGAGGGAGACCCATGGCAACAGAGCAATCCGTCGACCTCGTCGACGACGAGACTGTGGGCTTGTTCACGAAGGCGGTGCTGCTCGCGGCGCTGACCGCGGCGCTCGCACAGATATCTATCCCGCTTCCGGGACTGCCGGTGGTATTCTCATTGCAGCCGTTCGGGATGTTCTTCGCCGGACTGCTACTGGGACCGCTGTGGGGCGGCGTCGCGCTCCTGTTGTACCTGCTGGTCGGTATCGCCGGTGCGCCGGTGTTCTCGAACGCGAACGCGGGTATCGGGTATGTCATCGCCGGCCAGTCCGGCGGTTTCCTCGTCGGGTTCCTCGTCGGCGCGGTCGTCGCCGGCGCTATCGCACACCGAAGCATAGCGCCCAAACCGGTCGCTGATCTCTCTGTCCCGGTGCAGGTCGTCGCGCTCACCGCGGCGATCGCCGTCGTGTACGCTATCGGCATCCCGTGGATGTCGTTCGTTGCCGGCCTTCCGCTCACTCGTGCCACCGCTCTGATGGCTCCGTACATACCACTTGACCTCCTGAAGCTCGGTATCGCAGTCGCCGTTGTGCAGGGCGGATATCTCGACGGTCGATGATAGCGGTCAGCGACCTGCGCTATCGGTACGGCGACGTCGACGTCCTCGACGGGCTCACGCTGTCAATACCCGACGGTCAGTACTGCCTGCTCGTCGGACCGAACGGGAGCGGCAAGACGACGCTCGTCCGGCATTTCAACGCCCTGCTGACGCCCGACGCCGGAACGATCACCGTCGACGGGACCGACGTGACGGACGACCCGGTCGTCGCCCGGACACGCATCGGGATGGTGTTCCAGCACCCCCGCGACCAGTTCGTCGCCGCGACCGTGGCGGCTGACGTGCCTTCGGCCCGGAGAACCTCGGCCTCGACAGGGACGAGATCGACCGCCGGGTCGAAACGGCGCTTGACGCCGTCGACCTCGGCGATGCAGCGGATAGCCGCATCGACGCTCTCTCGGGCGGCGAGCAGGCCCGCGTCGCCATCGCCGGGGCGCTCGCCATGGAACCGGACTACCTCGTGCTCGACGAACCGCTCGTCGGGCTCGACTGGCCGGCACGGAAGTCAGTACTCGACCACCTCGATGCGCTGGTCGCTGATGGCACGGGCGTCATCGTCGTCACCCACGACCTCCGGGACCTCCACGAGCGGGCCGACCGTCTCGTCGCGCTGCACGCGGGGGAAGTCGTTCTCGACGCGTCGCCAGCCGAAGCGCTCGATACCCTCACGGACCTCGGTATCCGCGACCCACGATGTTGAGCTACCGGCCCGGTTCGACGTTCGCGCATCGGCTGGACCCGCGGTCGAAGCTGCTGGTCCAGTTCGGGCTCGCTATTGCCGCGGTCGCGCACCCCACGCTCCTGTGGCTTATCGGGACGACCGCGTTTGCGCTGGGCACGCTCGCGGCGGCGCGACTCTCGCCGCTGGCCGTCCTGCGCTCCTATCGGGTTGTCCTTGCCGTGCTGGCGCTGGCCCCGTTCGTCGCCGGTGTGGCGCTCGGCCCCCCGTGGTTTCGAGTCGACCCGGCGCTGCGCTCGGCGTTGCACGTCGGGCGCATCCTCCCGGTGTTGCTCGTCAGCGCTGCCTACCTCACGTCGACGCCGGTTCGGGACACGCGGGCGGCGGTCCAGCGTCTGATACCCGGAAAACCCGGCCAGATTCTCGGCATTGGGATGGCGCTCGTCGTCCGACTGTTCCCGCTGGTACTCGCGGACGTTCGCGAGGTGCGCGATGCGATCCACGCTCGCGGCGGTGAGGCCCGCCCGCTACGGGACCGCGTTCGGCTGCTTGCCGTTCGGTCGCTGGAACGGACGCTCGACCGCTCGGACCGGCTCTCTGTCGCCCTGCGGGCTCGCTGTTTCGCGTGGAACCCGACGCTGCCGCCGCTTGCCTTCGAGCGTCGTGACTACCCGGTGCTCGCCGTCGGCATCGCGCTGTCGGTGTCGCCGCTCGTTCCGGTTTAGCCGGTCGCTGTGTGCGCCCGAGTACAACGGTGGATAGTGGTTTCGCTATTCTGTCACTCCACGATATCGACACCGGTAATCTCGAACCGTGCGCCGCCCTCGTTCCCCTCGTCGATAGTTACCGTCCAGCCGTGGGCGTCGGCGATCTCCGCGACGATCCAAAGCCCGAACCCCGTCCCGGCGTCTGACGTCGAGTAGCCGGTCTCGAACACGCGTGACCGCTCCGATTCGTCGATGCCATCGCCGTCGTCTTCGACGTAGAAGCCGTCGTCAAGTTCTCCAACGGTGACCGTCACGTCGTCGCCGCCGTGTTCCACGCTGTCGTCGGCCCCCGGCTGACTGCTTGTGGAGCCATGTTCCACACTGTTGCTGAACAGGTTCTCGAGCAGTTGTTCCAATCGGCTCCTGTCGGCACGAACGACGGCGTCTGTCTCGACAGTGAGTTCGGCGTCGTTGGTTTCGACGTTGTGCCAGCACTGTTCGGCCGTGTCCGTGAGCGCCACTACGCCGGCGTCAACCGCTGACTGCTCGTCGCGAGCGGCCGCGAGCAGGTCGTCGATGAGCGTCCGCATCCGCGCGAGCGCGTCGCTGGCGCTGTCGAGGTGTTCGCTGTCGTACTCCTGTTGGGCCAGTTCGATGCGTCCCTCGGCGACGGATAGTGGGTTCCTGAGGTCGTGGCTGACGATGCTCGTGAACTCTTCGAGACGTTCGTTCGTGTCCTCCAGTTCCTGCTCGCGGCGCTTGCGCTCGGTGATGTCACGGTCGATACCGATTGCCCGGACTGGCGTCCCGTCGCTGTCGGATTCGACGCGGCCCTTCGCCTCCATCCAGCGGACCTCGCCGTCACGGACGATTCGGAACTCGGCTTCGTACGTGCCGGTCTCGGTCGCTGATTCGATTCGGGCCGCGACTTCCGACTGGTCCTCGGGATGGACCAGCGGTAAAAACTCGTCCAGCGACTCGATGTCGGTGCCGTACAGCGTCTCGGACCCGGGGTAGTACGACAGGCCGCCGGACTCGAACTCGCGGTCCCAGACGACCGTATTAGTGGTCTCTAGCGCGATTTCCATCCGCTCGCGAGTCCCTTCCAGTTCGCGCTCCCGGAGCTTTCGGTCCGTGATATCCTGGACAGAGCCCCGGAGTTTGACAACATCGCCGTTCTCGGTGACTGGTTCACACAGTGCGCGGACCCATCGGTCGTGGTCGTCGTCGCCGATACGCACCTCCATGTCGTATCCCTCTGCTGTTTCTATCGCCCGCTCGAACTCCGTCATGACGGTCTCCCTGTCGTCGGGGTGGTACAGGTCGACGATAGAGTCGACGGTCAGTTCGTCGTCCGGAGTCAGGCCGTGTATCCGGTAGAACTCGCTTGTCACCGTCATCTCCGGCGGCTCGCTCGTCACGTCTATCTCCCAGCCACCGACGCTCGCGATCCGCTGGGCCTGGTCGAGGAGTTCCTTCGTTCGCGTAAGCTCCTGCTCGCGTGCCTTCCGTTCGGTGATGTCCCGGCCGATGCCGGCCAGCATCGGGTTCCCGTCGGGGTCTTCGACGCGGGTCGCCGTGAACTCGTGGGGGATCTGATCCCCCGATTTCGTAATAAACGGCACTTCCACCCGGGTCGTGTCGCCCTCGAACACTGATTCGATAGCGGCCCCAACGAGGTCCCGATACTCCGCCGGGAAGAACTCGGCTCCGTAGGTCCCGGCGACTTCGGCGGCCGAGTAGCCGGTTACGTTCAGCAGACTCTCGTTCCAGCGCCGGAAGCGGCCGTCGCTGTCGAGGACGTAGAACACGTCGTCGATGGCGTCCAGCATGTCGTCGGTGTACTCCTTGTACCGTTCGAGGCGTTGTTCGCGCTGCTGGCGTTCGAGTTCGTAGCTCACCCACTGCGTCGCGAGATGGACGAACGTCTTCTCGTCCTCGGTGAAGGGGGTCTTGCGGGCCTCCCGGTCGACGAAACAGAGGCTCCCTGAATGTGCGTCACGGACACGGACCTCGGCGCTGATGTACGTCTCGTATTCCCAGCGGTCGTATGCCGGGTCCGAGGCCCACCCCTCATCGGACGCTTCGGCGATTGCCATGACGCTCCCTGTGTCGATCATCTTCCGGCAGTACGCCTCCGACAGCGGTGTGACGGTTCCTGGCTTGAGCCGTTCGTCGCTCCCGCTCGCATAGCGGACGGTGAACTCGTCGCGGTCAGTATCGTTCGCGGACAGGAACGCGCCAGCGGTCCCAAGGCGCTCCCGACCAAGGTCCAAAACCGCCTGTATCTTCTCTTCAAACGAGGCGTCGGGGTCGGCGCTGATCTCGTAGAGCTTCCGGAGCGTCTGGTTGTGCTCTGTGAGCTGGTTCTTGGTGGCTTCGAGTTCGCGCTCGCGGTTCCGCCGCTCGGTGATGTCACGGGCGAACCCGGCCACGCGAACGACCTCGCCGTCGTCGTTCGTGATTGGCTCGCCCTGTATCCAGACCCAGCGCTGATACTCCTCCGTTGCGTTGACACGGCATTCGACGTCGGCCGACTCGCCGTGCATGAGACGCCGCATCGCGTCTTTCATCAGCTCGCGGTCCTCGGGATGGATACCGTCCAGGAAATCGTAGGGGTTGTCACGGAGCTTGGCCACTGACCGCCCCCAGATATCCTCGTAGGCGGAGTTGATCACGAGGACTTCGCTCAGGTCGGCTGTGAACTCCCAGAGGATATCGTTGGTTGCCTCAGTGAGCTCCCGGACACGGCGCTCTGACTCGGCGGCCTGTCGCTTCGCGCGGTACTCGGAGACCGCGTTTTCGATGCGGTTGGCCAGTAGCTCGTACACCTCGACTCCGAACGACTTCTGTAGATAGTCGGTGACGCCCATCGAGATAGCTTCGCTGGCCACCTCTTCGCTGCCCTTGCCGGTGAACAGAATGAACGGTAGGTCCGGGTTCGTCTCCCGAATCGCATCGAGCAGATCGATGCCGTTCATCTTCGGCATATCGTAGTCGGAGACGACGGCGTCGAATCCGTTTTCGGCGAGCTGGTCGAGCCCGTCTCGTGCGCTGGTCGCGGTTTCGACGGAGATCCGGTCGTCCGCAGCCTCCAGGGAATCCGCTGCGACAGCCACGAAATCAGGGTCGTCGTCGATGTGTAACACCTGAATCCGTTCGCCGACGACATCGGTTTCCCCGTCGAGATGCCGGCCGCGAAGCGCCTCGGTCATAGTCAACTAGTTCACAAGTCCACGCAAAAACAGTTCTGCCAGTTAATTTGTGTTCGCGCGCAAGCGAAGCCGGCAGTCGGTGGCGACGAGGCTATCGCCTGCGTGTGACAACACCCGGCCGTCAGTGAGCCGGTCTTCCCGGGACATTCGGTTTCAGTCTGCCGCTCGGCCGCCGCCGCCGGCGTACGCGCGAGTCACGTCGACGAGCGCCTTCCGGAACTCGGACTCGTTCGGCTCGGGCGACAGCGAGGCGAAGTGGCGCTTGAACTCCGTGAGGTCGACCGATTCGGCGTCCTGGGCCGCGGCGTGGGCGAGGTCGTACAGCCGGTGGTCCGGTTCGACCAGGTCGTGGCGCTCACACAGCGCAAGGGCGAACGCCGCATTGACGGCCGTGATATCCGGGTCTGCAGCCGGCGTCAGCCGTGCGGCCGGTTCGCTGGGGTGGCGCACTCGGGTCGGTGACGTCGAGCGGTCCCAGGTCGGTGGGTCGCCGGGGCGGTCCGCGACGGCGGCCGCGAGGCTGGCTTCCAGAAACGGCACCAGTTTGTCGCCGGGCACCACCGGCATCCAGATGTCGTCGGCGTAGACGTCTTTCATGTGGTTGGCGATCTGGTAACAGTGCGTGAGCTTTCGCTGCTCGACCGAACGCCCCGCCAGCGCGAGGTAGATGGCCTCCCGCGTCGACTGGGTGTGTGACGGATGCTCCCGTTCGTGATGGTGCATGTGCGCGTATTCGTGTAACGCCAGTTCGCGGGCCATCGCGCTCGTCGCGGCCTGGCGGGAGATTGTCAGCCGGTGGGCGTCGTCGCTGTGGCTGACGCGGGTGCGCTCGTCGGGGTCCTCCCGGATCCGGACAGTCACTGGTCGGTTCAGGTCGTGTTCCGTCGAGAAGAGGTCCCGCGCCCCGAGAAACGGTTCGGCCGGCCCACCCTGCACGTGCACGTCCATGTGTCACCTTCTCATGGGTCGCAGAGCTATTAATCCACGGGTGGGGGCAGCGTTCGCACGCAGTGCTCAGGACTCAAGCGCCGCGAAACCGCGCTCCAGGTCGGCCCGGAGGTCCTCGACGGCCTCGATACCCACCGAAAGGCGGATAAGCGTGTCAGAGATGCCGAGTTCGTCCCGCGCAGCCGGTGAAAGGGGTTCGTGTGTCATCGCCGCCGGGAGCTCCGCCAGGCTCTCGACGCCGCCGAGGCTGACTGCCAGCGTCACCGTCTCTAGAGCTTCGAGAAATTGTTTTGCGTCGGCCATGTCTCCGGCCAGTTCGAACGAGAGCACGCCGCCAAAGCCCTGCATCTGCTCGCGAGCCAGGTCGTGCTGTGGGTGGCTCTCTAACCCTGGGTAGTGGACCGTTTCGACGCGC
Organism: Haloarcula sp. CBA1122; assembly: GCF_009741785.1. Taxonomy (NCBI): domain Archaea; kingdom Methanobacteriati; phylum Methanobacteriota; class Halobacteria; order Halobacteriales; family Haloarculaceae; genus Haloarcula; species Haloarcula sp. CBA1122. The sequence goes on along the minus strand of NZ_WPCB01000010.1, from coordinate 85,870 downwards.
TCGTGGTCGTCGAGGTACTGCGCGAGGGCCATAGCGTTGTTCTCGTGGCGAGTCATCCGGACACCCAGCGTCTTGATGCCCCGCGAGATGAGATAGCTGTCGAACGGGGCGAGCATGTTCCCGAGCGCGATTTGCTGGCGGAACTCCACCCGCTCGGCCACCTCGGGGTCGTTAGTAATCAGTGCGCCGCCGACGGCATCGCTGTGGCCGTTGAGGTACTTCGTCGTGCTGTGGACCACGAGGTCCGCGCCGAGGGCCAGCGGCTGCTGGAAGTACGGACTCGCGAAGGTGTTGTCGACCCCGACCGTCGCGCCGTAGTCGGCAGCGACGGCCGCAATCGCGTCGATGTCACAGAGTTTTATCAACGGATTTGTCGGGGTCTCGACCCAGACTAACTCCGTTGCCGGCGTCATCGCGGCCGCGACAGCGTCGGCGTCAGTCGCGTCGACGAACTCCACGTCGACGCCAAGCTGGTCCCGGAACAGCGTTTCGAACATCCGTCGCGTGCCCGCGTACAGGTCGTCGAACGCAACGACGTGGTCGCCCGGTTCGACCAGTGAGAGCACCGCTGTTGCAACGGCCGCTGTCCCCGAACTGAAGGCATAGGCTCGCTCTCCGTCCTCTAGCGCGGCTAACTCCTGTTCGAGGCCGTGTCGTGTCGGGTTCGACAGCCGCGAGTAGAGGAACTCGCCTTCACCGGGGTCGACGTCCTCCAGAGAGAGGTCCGTGTCGAGCCCGGCCAGTTCGTAGGTCGACGAGAGGTGTATCGGGAGCGTGACATCCCCTGCTGCTGACGCCGTCTCGGTATCGACTGCAATCGTGTCGAGGTGTGGACGCCGAGTCATACGCTTCCGTCTGCTGGCTGGCGCTAATACCTTTGCAATCATTACTCATCCGACTGCAAATAATTATAATCGCTGGGTATACTCCCGTGACTATACTGTCGGTTGTTCTCCCGTGAGGGATTGCCCCACAGGTAGCGACTATCTGCACGAAGACACAGCCAGCAGTGCACCGACCGTTCGGAATGCCAGACCATGACACGCGAACGGCCGGATTTCGAGCGGTCACGGCCGTAGTGAAACACTATCCTTTTGACCCTGCTGTTGATAGAAAGCTGTATAATGGGCCGACGTAAGAAAATCGTCCAAGAATGTGAGACACTGATGGACGATCCGGAGCACATCCGGAACATCGCCATCGCTGCTCACGTCGATCACGGAAAGACGACACTGACAGACAATCTGCTGGCCGGTGCCGGCATGATTTCCGACGACACCGCCGGCGAACAGCTGGCGATGGACACTGAGGAAGACGAACAGGAACGTGGGATCACCATCGACGCGGCTAACGTTTCGATGACCCACGAATACGAGGACCAGAACCACCTCATCAACCTTATCGACACCCCTGGCCACGTCGACTTCGGTGGCGACGTGACCCGTGCGATGCGTGCCGTCGACGGCGCGCTGGTGGTCGTCGACGCCGTCGAGGGCGCGATGCCCCAGACCGAGACGGTGCTCCGGCAGGCGCTCCGCGAGGGCGTCAAGCCGACGCTGTTCATCAACAAGGTCGACCGCCTCATCTCCGAGCTTCAGGAAGGACCCGAGGAGATGCAGGAGCGCCTGCTCGCGGTCATTCAGGACGTCAACGACCTCATCCGCGGCATGACCGAGGAGATGGACGACATCGAGGACTGGACGGTTTCCGTCGAGGAAGGAACCGTCGGCTTCGGCTCCGCGCTGTACAAGTGGGGCGTCTCGATGCCGTCGATGCAGCGGACCGGCATGGACTTCGGCGAAATCATGGAGCTCGAGCGCAACGACAACCGCCAAGAACTCCACGAGCGCACGCCGCTGTCCGACGTGGTGCTCGACATGGTGTGTGAGCACTTCCCGAACCCTGTCGACGCCCAGCCGATGCGAGTTCCGCGTATCTGGCGTGGCGACGCCGAATCCCAGCTCGCCGAGGACATGGCGATGGTCAACGAGGACGGCGAAGTCGTCCTGATGGTCACCGACATCGGTGTCGACCCCCACGCTGGCGAAATCGCCGCCGGTCGTGTCTTCTCCGGCACGCTGGAGAAGGGGCAGGAGCTGTACGTCTCCGGAACTGCGGGCAAGAACCGCATCCAGAGCGTCGGTATCTACATGGGTGGCGAGCGCGAGGAAGTCGAGCACGTTCCCGCCGGGAACATCGCCGCCGTCACGGGCCTCAAGGACGCCATCGCTGGCTCCACCGTCTCCAGCGAGGAGATGACGCCATTCGAGTCCATCGAGCACATCTCGGAGCCGGTCATCACGAAGTCCGTCGAGGCACAGAACATGGACGACCTGCCGAAGCTCATCGAGACGCTCCAGCAGGTCGCCAAGGAAGACCCGACCATCCAGGTCGAAATTAACGAGGACACCGGCGAGCACCTCATCTCCGGGCAGGGTGAACTCCACCTGGAAGTCATCGGCCAGCGTATCGAGCGCAACCAGGGCATCCCGATCAACACCGGTGAGCCGATTGTTGTCTACCGCGAGGCCCCGCAGAACGAGAGCCGCGAAGTCGAAGGTCGGTCGCCGAACAACCACAACCGCTTCTACATCAGCATCGAGCCGCTCGGCGAGGACATCGTCGAGACCATCAAGATGGGCGAGGCGTCGATGGACATGCCAGAACTGGAGCGCCGTGAAGCGCTGCAGGAAGCCGGCATGGACAAGGACGACTCCCAGAACATCGAGCACATCCACGGGACCAACATCCTGCTCGACGAGACGAAGGGTATCCAGCACCTCAACGAGACGATGGAACTCGTCATCGAAGGCCTCGAAGAAGCCCTCGACGACGGCCCGCTCGCGTCCGAGCCGGTCCAGGGGTCGCTCATCCGTCTCCACGACGCCCGCCTCCACGAGGACGCCATCCACCGCGGCCCGGCCCAGGTCATCCCGGCCGTCCGCGAGGCTGTCCACAACGCGCTCATCGACGCCAGCATCAAGCTGCTGGAGCCGATTCAGCAGGTCCGCATCGACGTGCCCAACGACCACATGGGCGCTGCGAGCGGCGAGATTCAGGGCCGCCGTGGCCGCGTCGACGATATGTACCAGGAAGGCGACCTGATGGTCGTCGAAGGCGTCGCCCCGGTCGACGAGATGATCGGCTTCTCCTCAGACATCCGCTCGGCCACTGAGGGCCGTGCCTCCTGGAACACCGAGAACGCCGGCTTCCAGGTCCTTGCCGACAACCTCCAGCCCGACAAGATCAGCGAGATCCGCGAGCGCAAGGGCATGAAGCAGGAACTGAACCCGGCTATCGACTACTTCTAAGTACCTTTTTACTTCGTCGGGTTTCCTCGCGCCGCCGATGGCGGTGCTGCGGGAACCACTCCTCGTAAAAATCTACGCTAAAAACGACCTCCAAGTCGCGCTCTGTGAGCGCGCTCGGAGTGAAACCGCGCGCCGCCGGCGCGCGGTATGCTGTCTGCCCGCTTTCTCTTGTCTCTGCCCCGCTACAGGACTGCTCTCATTCTCCCGCTTGTTCCCGCAACCGGTCGATTCGGTTCCCCAGCGGTGGCGATTTCGAGAACGGGTTCGCGAGTCGTCGTCTCGACGGCTCCATTTCGTGGACGGTAGCGTACCGTTCGAGGGCGTCGGCAACGGCATCGGGGCCGACGCGGTCGGCCGCGTAGTCGTCGGCTGCCCGGACACCGCGGCGGGTGACCCACAGGCTGGCGACGATGAGTCCGAGACTTGCGCCGGCAAGCGGCCACAGCGGGCCGACGTCGGCCAGTGCCACGAACAGCGGAACTACTGCGACAAGCAGGCCGCCGACGACCCGGGCAAGGACTCGGGCGTTCTGGCGGCCGGCCTGGATTGCGAGCAGGGCCGTCGCCGTCTCGTCGTCGAACACGTCGAGGAACGTGCTCGTCAGGAACAGGCGGCGATACCCGGGGAAGCCGCGCACGGTCACGTTCGCGGTTCTCTCCTGTTCGGTGTCGAACACCCGGACGTCTCGGACAGTCAGTCCCGCACGCTCTTTGAGTCGCTCCAGCGTCTCCGCTGTCGGTTCGTCCGGTCTATCGACCGACCGGATTAGCGGGATGAACCACGGGGAGACAGCCTGTACGGTGACAGCGAAAACGGTAACGAGAGCCAGCAGTCCGGGGGGCGACAGCCCGGTTTCGAGCGGTACCACGACGACAGTCACCAACGCAGTGATTCCGAGGACGTACCGTCCCATCCGGACCACCGCCCGACCGGTCGAGAGTTCGATGTCACGAACGCTGCGGATACCCGGGACAGTCGGCGCGTAGGCGGCCAGTCCGACGGTGCCGGCGGCGAGCAGCTCGGCGAACGTCGCTACCACTGCTCCGACCACTCCGGTCTGCCCGCCGGCGATCAAGTGGCCGAGTCCGAGCAACAGAAAGACGACGTACGACAGCAGCGTGAATGGGAGTATGATGCCGAGGAACAACTGCCGGTATCTGGCGACGGGGTTCGAGAGTCGTCGTACGACCGCGCTTCCGAGCGCGCCGATGCCCGCTCCGACGACGGCGAGGACACCGACGAGGAACGCCGCCGTACCTATCGCTATCGGGGCTGACTGGAGGGCGTGCACATACGACACGCTTCACCGGTAGGAAAAAAACGTAGCGTTCCCTGCCCGCGACTGTCACGACGGCGGAGCCCCACGCTTAGGTCACCCGGAACCGAACGGCAGGGTATGAGTGACCGCCTTCACCAGATTGTGGACCTTCTCGTCGCTGCTGTCATCGCCGGCACGTCGACGTTCATCTGGAATCTCGTCCTGCCGACGGGGCTGGCGCTGACGCTTGCGGGGATGTTCGCGGCGATGTACTACTTTTCACGCAATCCCTGGGGGTCGCCTCGCGGCGAGGCGTACAACGAGTGGATCGACGACCTGTACGACCGCTTTCTGCCCTGAGACCAAACGAACGGTTTCTTATACGTGCCCCTGCTGAGTCATCCACAATGAGCCGAGATACCCAGGAGGTGAGCGGGCGATGAGCGACTCGACCGACGAGGTACGGTCCTACACAGTTCGGCTGGAGCTGGTCGACGAACCGGGCGAACTGCTGCGGGCGCTCGAGCCCATCGCCACGAACGGCGGGAACCTCCTCTCTATCTTCCACGAGCGGGGGAACGTGACCCCGCGGGGCCACATCCCCGTGGAGGTCGACCTGGAGGCGACCCCCGAGCGGTTCGACGGAATCGTCGACGCACTCCGGGACGCGGGCATCAACGTCATCCAGGCCGGGGCCGAGCAGTACAGCGAGGCGTTGACGATCATCCTCACCGGCCATCTCGTCAACACAGACCTCTCTGACACGCTCTCGCGGATTCACGAGTCCACGGACGCGACCGTGACCGACCTCTCGCTGTCGGCACCGGAGGGGACCGACGACGCCTCCAGCGCGCGCATCCGACTGGCGACCGAGGAAGGGGCAGTCGACGAGACGATGACTTCGATTCGTGCTGTCGCCGACGAGAAGGGGCTCCACGTCATCGAACCGCTCGCTGCGGGAGGTGAGGCATGAGGCTCGCCGTCATCGGAGCCGGTGCAGTCGGCTCCAGCGTCGTCGAATTAGCGAGCGACCACGGCCATTCGGTCACCGCGTTCGCTGACTCCAGTAGTGCCGTCATCGACAGCGCCGGCATTGACACTGCCGAGGTGCTCGACCGGAAGCGAACCGACGGCGTTGTCGGCAGTGCCGCACCCGAAGACGCGCTTTCGGCCGAGTACGACGTACTCGTCGAGGCGACGCCGACGACGCTCGGCGACGCCGAACCGGGGTTCAGCCACGTTCAGGCCGCACTCGAACGGGACCGCCACGCCGTGCTGGCGAACAAAGGCCCGGTCGCAGAGCGGTACGCCGACGTTCGCGCGCTGGAACGCGAAAGCGAGGGGAGCGTGCTGTTCGAGGCAACCGTCGGCGGCGCGATGCCGGTCCTCTCGACCATCGACGACTTCGACCCGAGCCACATTACCGCCGTCCGCGGGGTGCTCAACGGGACGGCGAACTTCATCCTCTCCCGGATGGCGACCGAGGGTCTCGATTACGAGCACGTCCTCGCGGAGGCGCAGGACCTCGGCGTTGCCGAGGCTGACCCGACCTTCGACGTCGACGGCACCGACGCGGCGCTGAAAGGCGTCATCGTCGCGAACGTCCTGGCCGATGACGAGACGGAATACACGCTCGATGACGCCGAAGTCGAGGGCATTCAGGATATCTCCGGCAGTGCGCTCGAACTCGCACGGGCTGACGGCCGGACCGTTCGGCTCATCGCCGAGGTCGTCGAGGGCTCCGTCCGCGTCGGCCCGCGGCTCGTTCCGGACAACGCGCCGCTTGCCGTCTCCGGGACCCGGAACATCGCGCAGCTAGAGACCGAACACGCCGGCCAGCTCAACATCTCCGGGCGCGGTGCCGGCGGCCCGGAAACCGCGAGCGCGGTGCTTGCCGATATCGGCCGACTGTAACGAGATAGCGGGATTTCCGACGCGCCTGTATCGTTCTCTTATTCACTGTGCTTCCCTCAGTTGGCAGTCCCGTTTGTCACTCCGAAGGACACAAACCCGGCCGTGACTGCCGGTATCGGTCGTTCTCCCTGACCAAGCTATTGGGTGCCACACTACCATGCCATGTCGTGCCGAATCGCAAGAAAGCGACGGGCTGACGCTTACACGCTTTCGAAATCGTTTTATGAACCACCAGCTAATAAACCCGATACAGCGCCTCTGCGCGTGAGAGATAACAATGAGCGACGAACAACACCAGAACCTGGCCATTATCGGCCACGTCGACCACGGGAAGAGCACGCTCGTCGGCCGACTCCTGTACGAGACAGGATCGGTACCGGAGCACGTCATCGAACAGCACAAAGAAGAAGCCGAGGAGAAGGGCAAGGGCGGCTTCGAGTTCGCCTACGTCATGGACAACCTCGCCGAAGAGCGTGAGCGCGGTGTCACCATCGACATCGCCCACCAGGAGTTCAGCACCGACGCCTACGATTTCACCATCGTGGACTGTCCTGGTCACCGCGACTTCGTGAAGAACATGATTACCGGCGCGTCCCAGGCCGACAACGCCGTCCTGGTCGTCGCCGCGGACGACGGCGTTCAGCCGCAGACTCAGGAGCACGTGTTCCTGGCCCGCACCCTGGGCATCGGCGAGCTCGTCGTCGGTGTCAACAAGATGGACCTCGTCGACTACGGCGAGTCCGAGTACAAGCAGGTCGTCGAAGAGGTCAAGGACCTCCTCACACAGGTCCGCTTCGACCCTGACAACGCCAAGTTCATCCCGCTCTCGGCGTTCGAAGGCGACAATGTCGCCGAGGAGTCCGAGAACACGGACTGGTACGACGGCGAAATCCTGCTGGAAGCACTCAACAACCTGCCGGCTCCGGAGCCGCCGACGGACGCGCCGCTCCGACTGCCGATTCAGGACGTCTACACCATCTCCGGTATCGGTACGGTCCCGGTCGGCCGTGTCGAGACGGGTATCCTGAACACGGGCGACAACGTCAGCTTCCAGCCGTCTGACGTCTCCGGTGAAGTGAAGACCGTCGAGATGCACCACGAGGAAGTCCCGAAGGCCGAGCCCGGTGACAACGTCGGCTTCAACGTCCGCGGCGTCGGCAAGGACGACATCCGACGCGGTGACGTCTGCGGTCCGGCCGACGACCCGCCGTCGGTCGCCGAGACCTTCCAGGCCCAGATCGTCGTGATGCAGCACCCGTCCGTCATCACGGAAGGGTACACGCCGGTCTTCCACGCCCACACGGCACAGGTCGCCTGTACTGTCGAGTCCATCGACAAGAAGATCGACCCGTCCTCCGGTGAGGTCGCCGAGGAGAACCCCGACTTCATCCAGAACGGGGACGCCGCCGTCGTGACGGTCCGCCCACAGAAGCCGCTCAGCATCGAGCCGTCCTCCGAGATTCCGGAGCTCGGTTCGTTCGCTATCCGCGACATGGGTCAGACCATCGCCGCCGGCAAAGTCCTCAGCGTCAACGAGCGATAACGTATGTCCCAGCAGGCACGCGTTCGGCTCGCGGGCACAAGCCCCGAGGACCTCGACGACATCTGCGCCGACGTGCGGGAGATCGCGAACAAGACCGGCGTCGAACTCTCCGGTCCGGTTCCGCTCCCCACCAAGACGCTGGAGGTTCCCACCCGCAAGTCCCCCGACGGTGAGGGGACCGCGACGTGGGAACACTGGGAGATGCGCGTCCACAAGCGGCTCATCGATATCGACGCCGACGAACGGGCACTGCGCCAGCTGATGCGCATCCAGGTTCCCAACGACGTCTCCATCGAGATCGTCCTCGAGGACTGAGCCTCGGGACCTGTCGCTTCGCGACAGCGTCGTTGTGTAGCCCGACCGAACCGCTGGCCGGGACAGTGTGAATCGCTATCGAAGGCCGCTCTCACGCGCAGGGTTTTTATAACTCCGCGTTCGAGTGGCAGACCACGCGGGCTCGTAGATCAGTGGCAGATCGCTTCCTTCGCAAGGAAGAGGCCCCGGGTTCAAATCCCGGCGAGTCCATGGCGTTACATCGTTCTGGCGAACTATCCCGAAAAGCGTCGCCTACGCCCTTCTATCTGAATCTTACTCGCAGATCAATCTGCGTATAAACTCGAAGTCAAATCGAACCACGAACGGTTACGAATCATCTGGGGTGCGGTCTTGCGATTTTGCGAAGGATTTGGCCGCTTCCCGAGCGGGGGTGGTTTCTCTTGAGTAACCGACTTGTCGAGAACGCAACTATCGAGAAGTCGAACTGCCAGCACTGCGGGGCACACGTTTCGCGTGACTTCCGGCGGACGTTCGGCGACGACGATGATATCGCCCACCGCTGTCCAGCCTGTGACTGTATGCCCCGTATCTCGCGGGGTACTGCAGCTGGGAAAGAACTCGACTACCCCGATCCGGAAGACCAGCCACAGCGGAATCAGGGCGGTCGAGTGGAAGCCCGGACTGACGGGGGTGAGAGTCTGTGAGTCCACAGTCGTCGCTTTTCGATTACGAACCAGACCTGTCGTCACTGACTGACGCCGAGCGAGAGGTGTACGAGGCTGTGGGCATGGGCCAGTATGGGCCACGGGAGTACGCCCGCAAGACTGGCCGTTCACCCGGTACTGTTGGCAACCTCCTTGGTCGTGCTCGCGAGAAACTGGAGGTGGCTCCGGCGTGACTGGATTCGTCCGCGCCTCAGAATTGTACGACATCGAAGCGGGTGAACCCCTTCAGTTCGACTGGACGAATCTCCAACCGCTTGCAGAGAGTCAATCCGAGGTCGAGCGGGCGGTGGCTGCCGTCAAGACTGACGGGGGGCGATGCGAACGATAGGGCTGGCCCCTCACGAACTCCACGCCAATCTCCTGTTCAATAGCGACGGCCTTGCGCCGTTTTTCGCACTGGACAGTGAGGTCAAGGCTGGTGAGGGGTCAAAGAGCGGCGAGTTCCTGCAGGACGGCGAGCGGTGGGTCGTTCGCCTCTCCTACCAGGACAGCAATATCGTTCACCCCGGCGAGCGGACACCACAGGGAACGGACTGGCAGCTGCAGAACATGCGTGAGTACCGGCTGAAGGTCGCTCGTCATCCCGAAGAGGATTCGGTCGGTCAGCAGGATTTCGTAGCCCATGTTGCCCCACGCTGGCCCGGAATGCAGGGCGAGCGTGACGACGGCAGCCGTATCGAGATTCCCGTTCCGGACGGCTTCGGCGAAGGTGTGAACGTCCGCGTGAAGGGTTCGAATATCGAGTTTCACCGATACCCCGAGCTACTGCAGCGGGCAGCCGTCGAGATCGGCGTCACTGGTCGGTACTTCCAGGAGCCACACCCTTACAGCAACGTTCAGGACGCCGAAAAGTACGCCCGGGTTCATCGCGACGCCAGTGGGCCGGTCCACGCTCGCGACGGGCCGATTGCGGCGATGGGCCACCTCCTGGAGTCAGATCGCCGTGGCTATCGGAAGATTGTCCAGAACGATGACGATGAGCGCGGGCGGAACCTGCCAGGATACTACCACACGGCCACACTCGGCCCGAAGCGGATTCGAGAGGCGTTCCCCGACCACCACCTCCCCAAGGAGGTGAAGCACTACTACGCCCGCGAGGCGCTGTCTGTGCCTGACGACCATCCGCTATCCCACCCGAAAGTCGGCTCGTCTCTGCAGGCCTCGCTGCTGGATGATGACGAAACTGTCCGGTGGCGCGACTTGGAGACGCTGGAACGGGAGTTAGACCAGACTGTGCTGTCGGTACTGGCCGATGCGGGTATCGACATCGCACCATCTGGTTCCGGCCCATTTGTCGAAGATTCGTACTTCGAGCCGGAGGTAGACCACTCCGGCCCCGAACCGGTGGGCTTGGATCTGACGCGAGTCGAGCAGAAGCAGGAGAGTGTCGTCGTGCGCCATCTCTCAGACGGGCTCTCGCCGGTGCAGTGGGAAGCACTGGAGATGTTGGTGGCAGACGGCGGGCAGGTTGCTCCGGCGGATATAGCCGACGAGTACAGCCGTCATGTCGAGAGTGTCCGTCGAGCGCTTCGAGAGATGGAAGACTTGGTGATATCGGACTATGCCGACGTGTCGCTCCGGTCGGAGTACGTCGCAGAGATGGTTCACGCCGCCGTCGACGAGGCGCGTGAAGCCACTCGCCGTGCTGTCGATACCGCGGCGAAGGCCGCGGAAGCAGCCGAACGTGGGCTGGAGAATACGATGAGCGCGTTCATCGCATGGGCAGCCCGCCATGGTATCGATGTAAAGGACGCCCGAGAGGCACAGATGACCCTGCGGTTCGGAGAGATCGAGAAGCACGGGAAAGCGATTCGTGAAGGCTTCCGGGTGTGGAAAGACGCGGGAATGCCCGAAGAGCGCTACCGGCAGGCCCAGGTCCAGCTCGCGGACGGCTCGCGAGGGACGGCCTGGCGCTGGCTCGCCACCGGGTAGCGGCCCGCCTGCTGAGAGGCATCACTGTCCAGCACCCCGAAAACACCGCTTGTTTTGCCGATTTTCTCCCTGACCGGCATGGCCGCCGGCGTGATCGAGGCTTGACCGAGCCCATAGCTCGGCCGTCGCCCGAACGGAATCAAACCCGGGGGGTTGTGATTCCGTTTAGAGGTGTGGCTAAGGCCACTTCATCAAAATACACCGCACGGTCTCAGTCGCGACTGCCGAACTCACTATACAGCTGGTACCCAACCCACAGACTCAGAATGGCTACTGCATTTATAAGAAAATTATCTTGTACCGATTTTCTTATTTCAACAATCGGGTCGCGCATATTTATCAATACATCCATCATTATGGGGAGAATCAAGCTGAGTGTGGTAACAACCCCAATAGCACCAATGAATAGTCCGACCTTTTGAACAGAATTCGTAGATCTGATCAGAGAGCGCAACCGATCGCTTATCCTTACTGTGATCGTTGCAGAGAGCGAACTGGCATAACCTCCTGCAAACCCTGCTATCAGACCAATCACCAGATCATACTGTATCTGTGCTATACTTGGACTGTACATATAACAAATTGAAATTCACAAGCACATAAACGGTCGCCGTCAGAATAGCTCTCTGAGAGCTAATTTCGCTTGAAATGCATCCCTATGCCTCCCCCCTCCGTGCCAGTCGAGAGTTGGCAAACGTGAGGAGTGTCGCATCTCCCACTCCAGTATCTCTACGCCTCGACCACGAACGCGATACACACCGAACACATACCACCCGTTCGCGGCGCGTAGCTTCTCGTGGTACTGATCGTATAGCTTGAACGTCCCCGGCTGACCGTCAGAATGCCGGTGCATTGCGGCCTTGATTTCAACAGGCGTTCCATCGAGCCGCTTCGCGTCGTGCCAGCTGCACCTATCGAGATTGAGGTCATATCGCTCAGCGGCTTTCCGCTCGACGAGCGTGCCATAGTGATTCGCCTTGTGACTCCGACTCATTCGCGCACCTCGCGTGCGTCATATATAGATACTCCTCTGGGCTGTTCGCGGCCGCTGCCCATGGCTCGCGCGTGCTCGCACCGCGAGCGCACGCCATGGGCCAATACCAAGGCTGCGCCGGGGGGTTGATTGTTGTTGGGTTGCTCGAATTCCGTCGCTGTCATGCGGTTAGCTCCGTCACTTCGCCAACCACGTTTCGGTGCTTTCCATCGTCTTGGTACTCGTTCCAACGTTGTCGGACCCATTCGGCGCTGTACGGGACGAAATCGGCAATTTCGTGGTTTGGTCTGTCCGGTTCTGACTCTTTAGCAGTGATGACAGTGTAAATCGCGAGCTTCCGAGAGAGGTCTTCTGGGTCCACCTCGTCGCCGTCATCCTCGCCGCTCGACCACGACCACGTAGTTGGTTCCTTGTCGTCGTAGCGCCAGTCCGTTTCGGGGATACCCGATACGGAGAAGATCGGGTTGACGCCCTTCCGGTTCCGCACGTCTTCGTAGAAGGTCGCTTCTTTCAGGCCCTCCTTGTGGACACAGACGCCGAGTTCCCGAACGAGTGGATGGACGTCCCGACCGTCGTGGCCGATGATGATGAGCGAACCGCCGTACTTCCGGATCTTGTAGGTGAGCGGTCCGAGCTTCGTCTTCGTTTCATATCCGTCCGATCCACTCCCGCCGGCGTTACTGCTGGCCTCATCGAAGATGAACAGTTTCGGGACCTGCTCGTTGTGCATCGGGTCACCGTCCTGTTTCAGCCACTCGTTCAGCTCGCCGTAGTTGGCGAGCCAGCCATCACGACGATCTCCGTCCGAGTCGGTCCACTCGTCGGTCTCTTCGAGTGTGCGGATGTTCGATGCAACCAGGGAGTCCGAGGGCTGCTGTTCCTTCCAGAGCTGTCCGAGTAGACAGGCGAAGTTCGACTTCCCTGTACCGGGTTCGGCCCATTCGTAGAACATCGGCGCGGGGCCGGTCATCTGTGCCCGGAGCTGGTCGATGGCTTTGATACCCGAGATATCGGCCCGCTGGCCAGCGTCTCCGGTGAAGTGCTTCAACGACTGCATATCACCGTTCGCCATGGCCCGCCGTGCTGTTTCAGTGCCTTCGATGCGGATGATTTCCCGAACGTGCGAGAGATCCTTGGCCTGTCCCGGCATCTTTCCGGGCCGGTCGCAGTGGCGTGGATCGTAATGCGTTTCGAGTATCGAGAGATAGCGCGATAGTTTCTCATCACGGACGATTCCGGCGTGTTGGTGTACTTCGTCGGGATCGCGCTGGCCGTAGCCGTCCTGATACTCGCGGAACTGTGCAGGCGTGTAGAGGTCGTTTCCGTCGTCAGTCATCGTTTAGTCGTGGGTCCTGCGGTTGCTCGTTGGTCGATTCGTCTTGCCCATAGCCCACAGCGGCGTCCGCCGTAGGGTCTGGAGCGTCGGTGAGGTCGTGGATGGTGGGTGCGTCTTCTGGATTTTCGCCGTCTTCGATGAGATCACCGAAGGTCTCCTTGGCCGCTGTCTTCTGGATCATTTGGCCGCGCTCGTTGGCTTCGGCGTCGGCGGTGACGAGCTTCTTTTGCAGCTCGATGGACCCACGGGACCACCGACCACGGATTGCGGCGAGTTCTTCGGCGCGGTCGATGAGCCAGCCGTGGATATCCTGCATCTGCTTCTTGCTGGTCATTAGCTGGGTGTCCTGACAGCCCTCCAGCCAGACGCCCTCAACGCGGAGCTGGCCGATGTCTTCCAGGTACTCGTACTCGCGGACGGCCCACGCGCTGCCACCGTTGACAGGATATGGGTCCGGGCCGTCGATCTCTTTCTCGCGCCAGAGTTCCGGCGGGACGTAGTACTTCTCGGTGGTGTCCTCGACGGCGTTGACGTGGTGAACTTCGACCCAGTTACGCCGTCGAAGCCAGCGGGCGATCTTCGCACCGACAAGATAGCAGGGGATCGCCAGCACAAGCCAGCCGACGGCGATGGCGGGAATCCACGTCGGCAGGGTCGGCAGCTGTGGCTGGTAGTAGGCGAACAGCACGGCCGCACCGGCGAGCATCCCACCGATGAGTAGCTTGTACTCGGCAAGCAGGTAGACAAGCCGGTCGCGGTTGTTCTGGAAAGTCGGTGCGGGCTTCATGCTACCTCCGGACGGCCGTTCTCGCCGCGGATTACGTTGTAGCCAGCTACGATCATCCAGATGAACGCGACAGTTGCCCCGGCGAGCCACGCCTGCAATGACGAGAGCGCGCGGAGGATGTCGAGCCCGCCACCGGAGGGCTGCTGGACGATTTCGGCGTACAGTGGCGTGTTCGCCGTGGAAATGGCGACACCGACGTAGCCGTCCTTCTCGGTGACGGGAATCTCGACAGTGGCGGTGTCGTCCGAGCGCATAGCCACCGTACGGACGGGAATCTTCCCGCCCTCTTGGAAGCGGCCGGCGTCGGAGATTGTCACGGTCTGGACCGCGCTCGACCGGAGGGTGATGCGAGCGATACCCTCTTCGGGCAGGTATTCCGAGCGGACGATCTCGGTCTGTCCGTCGATACGGGTGGTTTCGGTTGCGTTGGCTGTGGGCTGTGGGCCGGGTGTTTCGGCGGGGAGGTTGCCCGCGGACTGTGCGGCGGTCGGAGCGCTGACGCAGCCAAGGCTGACCACGAGCAGCGCGACGAAGAAAATGGAACGCATGGGTGGGTTAGTTCTGGAGAACGACGATAGTCAGTAGCGTGCCGATGACGGCTAGTGCCACGACGGGCGGAACGCTGCCGCCACCGAGCAAGCCACCGCCAGCAGACTGTTTCAAGGCCTTCTCACGCGCTTCGATCTGTGCGCGCTTGTAGGCGAGATCCTCGTACTGCTGTTTGAGTTCGGTAACGTTGGTCGTCTCGTATGTCGTCTTCTGGATAGTGACGTTCTGGACAGTCTGACCGTCCTGCGTCGAGATACTGTCGATGGTGAACTCTCCATCCAGCTCGACAATGCGATCCGAGGTAACGACGTACTGCGTGCCACCGATATTGGACGTGTTGTAGGTCGTTCCGTTCTCGAACTGACCGCTGGCCGGATTTTCTTGAGAGAACAGTACGCCCTCGTACTGCGTACCGGATTCAGTGGTGACGTTGAAGCTCCCGATCTGGTCGAAGTTCTCCGGAGAGTTGGTGCCAAGCAGAGTGAGCTGTGCGGCGGCCCAGCCTTGGAAGTCGTCGCCCGGCGACTGCTGGGACGCCAGCACGTACGGGTCCACGAGGTCGCTATTGTTGATTTCGCCAGCCTGGTAGGCGCTATACGTGTTCTCTGCCAGCGTATCCATTTCATTCCGAACAGTCTGGTCTTGATTCTCGATAGTCGTCCACGTAGACTGATACCGCTCGAAGGGTACGACAGCAACATATGACGTATCGGAACTGTATCCATGGACTCCGAGCGACTTCGCCGATATACCGAGGGTTGCACCAGATTTCGCAGTGTTTGTGATGTAGTGGTCGTACGTTTCGGTGTCGCCACCCGGACCGTAGGTCTTGGATATTTGGACGTATGTGTAGTCCTCAGTCGTGCCATCAGTGAGAGTTACGGAGTCTGTCGGTTGATTCCAGTCGTAAGTGTAGTCTCCGGTGCTTGATAGCGACTGGTCGTCAGTATCCACGTAGCTACTGTCTATGCTCTCGTTGAGGGCAGTACTACGCAGGTACTTGAAGTGGGAGACGGTCAGTGTGTACTCAGCCAGCAGATTCCGCTGGTGGGTCGCGTAGAAATCACTTACAGCCTCTTTAGCCGCATTCTTAGCGGCTGACTTACTGCTTCCGTTGTTTAGTGCGCGGATATAGGCGTTTTTGCCCTCAATGCGAGCTTGCGTCTTAGCATCCTTCAGGTCGTTGTTCAGGACGGTTAGCGTGTTGTCAGTGCTAGCATTGCTGTTGAGGGCAGACTGATAGATGTCCGTTTTGACCTGTGCAGTGTCGGTATTCGTCGTGTTGACGGTCGTCGTGCCCGGTTGAGGCGTACAGTCCAGATTCTCGACGCCGGAGAGTGCATTACCGATTTTGTCGGACGTGTCGCAGGTCAAATCAGAGTCGCCGCCGGTGGTCCCGACGACGGTCCGAACGAGGTTCACACCGCCGAGAAGCCCGCTCTTGGAGTCGAACGTCGGTTCGCCACCGGAGTAGTCCGACACCGTGACGTTCACGGATTCATACGCGCCGTCGTTGAAGAACAGGAGTTGGTCTTCTTTGAGGTTCGCGGTGTTGTACGTCTCACGGGCTAAGACGGTCGTCCCAGTGGATGGGCCGCCCTGCGTGGTGTACTCGACGGTGAACTCCGAGCCACCGTCGAGATTGCTGGTATCAACAATCAGCGTCGTTGGGGAGCCGGTGTACTCGTAGGTGACTGGTCCGCTGTCGGTAGCTGTCTGTGCCAGTGCGGGACCGACGGTCCCGACGACGGCGGAACAGACGATGAGCGCGGCGAGCAGGACCGACCGAGCACGGGTCACTGTTCGCACCCTCCGTCGGTTTCGACCTGCTCGACGCTGGCACGAACCTCTTGATCGTCAGCACCGGTGGCGGTGTCCTTCTGCTGTGCGTGGTGCGCGGCGATCACGCCGCCGGCAACGACGGCGGGACTGACGACGGGGAGCGGGGAGCCGATGACAGCCGCGGCAATTGTGGACCCAGAGACGCCGATGACGCCCATAAGCCCATAGCTGAGTATGCGGTCCATCGGATTCACCCCAGGTAGCTGATGACGTAGTAGCCGGCAGCCTCGACGCCAACGACGACAAGACCGATAGCGGCCGAACCGACCACGATATCCTGCGCGCCAAGGATGTTCAGCCCGGTGAACAGAACGATGACGAGCGTCCCGAGCGCGAGGTAGGTTTCGACAGTGGCCGAGCCCTTGGCGATCTCGACGAGGTCGGTGTCGAGCTGGTAGTTCTTGTTCCGACTCTCGTTGACGCGGTTGGTGGCGTAAGCCATCGCCAGGGCGGTGAGCGACAGCAGAAACGCGAGGTCGATGCTTGTTCCCTGAATGGAGAATACAGAGGCAGCGAGGTCGTAACCGAGCAGACTGATCGATGCGATACCGTTGGTGACGAACGCACTGGCGGTGAAAATCACACCGGCCAGGGCGTCTTCGATGTCTATCTTTCCGAACATGGGTTGCACCGGCCGTGAGTACGACCGTATTCCGGCCGTGCAGTCTGCTGGCTAGAAAGCACCGAATCGCGGTATTCCCGGGACTCAGTAAATTTTAGTATCGGGACTGCACCGCCGGTGGCATGGAGATGCGAAAACTCTCCCCGGCAGGCGGCTGTGTGACCGTCTCGATACCAATAGACGATCTCCGCGAGCGCGGTGTCGTCGACGAGGATGGTGAGTTGGTGGGCAACCACTGGGCGAAGGTCGAGAGTCTCGACCAGGACGACGAGGGCGACTACCGATTAGAGTTGGTCAGCCCATGATGCGAGCCCGACCCCACGGGGTCAGACTCAGATGTAACGCCAATCCTCGATGTATGCACCTGTGGGCTGTGGGCCGTGGGCTGAGGTGCATAGAATCGGGCCAGTTGGGACAGGGTTTGACCCGATCACGTCGACGGCCCGACCACCGTTTATCAAGAACCACCCGTTCGCTCACTCGCGAACGACGCGAATCAACCCCCCGTACATACACCAATTTAAACCATGACCCGACGTACCAGCCTCAAGATCACTGACGAACGGCAGCGACTACTGGATAAGGCGAGTGCGATTGTCGCGAGCGATCAGCACGACGATCCGCCGATGTCCGACGTACTGGATGCGGCACTCACTCATCTGGTCGAGAGTGAGGCGAACCTTCAGGATGCGCGTGAGGAGCTGGACCCTGAGACTGTCCAGCAGTTCAATACGAGTGTGATCGGGCTGCGGTATCGGACGAGTGTCGAGAGCCGGTGGCGATAACCGTCCGGAGTTCACAACTCTGTTTTTAACTTCCACTCTACTACGCAAGGGCTTAAATGTAGAGGTGGATTAGAAGTAAGCACGCGAAAACAAACAAAATGGTTGAGCTCTCTGATCTCTCTGAGCGTGAAAAGTGGATCCTTAGGCTTCTTTATGCTCCGATAGAGGGGGGTAGTTCATCCATTGAAGGGAAAACGCGAATCGTCAAGGGGCTATTTCTGATAGACCGGATGTTCCAGAATAAACTGGGGGGGTTCGCAGGGACCGGGTTTGAGTTCCAACCCTACAAATACGGTCCATTTGACGAGTCTATCTATCATGCCCTTGATCGACTTGAGGAGGATAACCTGATTGAAAAACACGTCAACGGACAGTATCAGGGAAATGAATTTCGCCTCACTGTTGACGGGGAAAGATTGGCTCGTGAGGCCTTTGAGGAGTTGGATGAAGAGGAACAAGAGTTGCTTATCTGGATAAAGGGTAAACATATCAACCAGCCTGTTGCGCAACTCTTGAGCTTTGTTTACAATAGATATCCCGATATGGCAGAAAATTCTGAATACACAGCCTAACATATGGTATCTCTTGGTGATATTTTCATCGCGATAGCCGGTTCCCATGTGATTTTTACACTATGGATCTGGCGAGGCACTCGCAGTCTCTGGAGCAACTATGGGGATGATTTTGATGAAATGAAAACGTATAGAGCTAGTCAGTTTAGAAACGAACTACACGATATTGTTATGGACGTGCTTGACGACGTCGATCTCGTACAACACCAACTTACCGAGGAGTCAGATCTGATTGTCATGGACGCGATGGAAAAGGTCGGGCGTGACCGACTCAAGGAGGTTGAAGTCGCACTCAGGCGCTATGATGAACCGAATGATCTGATAGATAGGGCAGAAGAAAAATATGAAGACACGGTTCGGAAACTGCTTATTGGGTTTGTCCTTGCTCTGGTAGTTGCGATAGCGTCCGTCAGTATGCAGTCTCCCCAGAATAAGGAGGGTATACAAGCTATTTTCGGGATTCTATGGTTTATGTTCACCATTTCGGCAGGCCAGAGCTTCTATGATGCTTGGGAGGCCGAACGTGAAGTCGATGAAGCAATTCGAAATTACCAAGACGACTATTGATCTGACGACAATTTGATATACTTGTTGACACTTAGGCCTGCGCTATACACTTGTCATTGAAATCATCCCCTAGATATATAATGATAAAATAACCTATGATAGTCTGTAATGGTCCTCCACTATGTTCCGATCGTTCGGCATGGATTCAATGAAATTCAAGTCTTCGAAGACTTTGACGATTCTCTCTTAGGAAATGTCTCACCCAATCAGGTTATGCCAGTAATTGAAATCATCGACGAAGATGACTTCAATCATTTAGACTCATACAGAGAATTCGAACGAGATCTCATGATCGATCTTCCTCGATATCTCGTTCCGCGGAATAACAAACATCAGGATGATGTCGATACTATCGTCAGTAACTATTCGTCAGTCGCGGACTTCTATAGGCAAAATGTAGACAATGACGACGTTCCAGTCGTCTCTGGAGATGCCGAACCTCCAATCGACTATTCGCAATTGACTTCACTGTACAACCAACTGGAGAATGACTATGATCGATTAGCGATTAGAATCTTTGTCGGCCTTCGCCAGTTTGACCATCAGCAAGAACAACAGATTCGAGACTTAGTATCGCAACTGCGCGATGATGATCTTGTTCTGATTGACTTGGTCGACACTGCTGGATTTGATAGCGATGCATACCGGAATGCAGAGACTATTGTCGGATTATTAGACTCTCAGGAGACATACATTTTAAATGCCTTCAAATATGATGAGTCCAACCACAATTATGGACCTGTGGCGGCAAAAGAATTAGATATCTCTGGGTTTGGCGATTTTGTAATTAACCAGCGTTTCCCACAGGAAATGAACTTCAGGCCCCCCACTCAGTATATTCGGATGTTTAACACAGATACGATGGAGTTGGAGAATTTTGGCGGGGATGGCTATGATAACGCATATAATCAGATGAGAAATTCAAACGGATTAGACCCAGACCACTGTGAGTATTGCCGACAAGCGGACTCGGATCCAAATTGGGGTCCGAATTTTTGGAAGCGAGTGCGCATGGGCCACTATATTTCTGAAGTCTTGGACGAAACTCTAGATAGAATGGAAAGTCAGACTAGCCCTAATTTGGATAGCCATGGATATGATGAAATCAATTGATAGAAACTGATTCAATTCGTCAGTCATAGTTGTATCTATGGCTACCAAAGAAGAATTGATTTCTGAAATATCATTCAGGTATCTTAAAAAATTTGTAATTGAGACCGGAGTGATTCGCAAAAGTGCGGGCTACCATACCAAGGAAGATCACGTTCAGGCCCTTGCTCGAGCACTGACTAAGCCGGAATGTGAGTTCATTAATTCGTGCTATCAAAATCAAACGGATGCATCCGAATGCAGCCAACAGTTTAGAACGGAGATTCGTCCTGATGAGGAGATTGTAAGGAGGCACTTTCTCGATTATATTCAGAGAGATATCAACGAAGATAAGGAAGTTGTTTTTGAGGAATTTCCTTTGGGAGAGAACCGTGCAGACGTGAACTACTTCAATGGAAATTCATTCACCTATGAGCTAAAATCACCAAGAGACTCATTTCGCCGGTTGGAAAAGCAACTTGATACTTACTCAGATATATTCGAATTTATATCGGTTGTATTACCGTATGATTTTGAAATACCAGAGATCGCGACTGAAGAAACTGGGATTATTCGATACGACTATCCAGAATTTGATTTTAATGTTGAACAAAAACCTGCGAAGATCGATAGCCCCGATGCAAGACAACAATTACAATTGCTTTGGATCGGCGAGTTGGAAGACATATTTTATCAGGATAATGAGGCAGACCGAGACATGAAGAAGTCTGAATTAATATCTAATATTCTCAACACATACAGTAGGTCTGAAGTCAATAATATATTCAAACAAAAAATTAAGAGTCGCTACGGAGTAGAGCATCACCTCTGAGCTGGTTGATTACTTAACATTAAATCCGGGCATAACCGACTGATTCTGTGTCTGTTCTCCCGGAAATGTCGCACCCGTTTATACATCCGCCTGTTCTCACCCTCACCCAGCATGATTGCCGACCCTGCTGTCTTCGATGATGAACACCTCCCGCGTCGCCTCCTCCATCGAGAAGCCGCCGTTGACCACCTATCCCGTGCGTGGGAACCAGCACTTGGTTGCAATCAGGCCCACGACGTGCTGATTCACGGCCCCTCAGGCGTCGGGAAAACGTCGCTCGCCCGCTTCACCCTCCAGAAACTCACTACACACGCAGACATCTACTCGGCCCACGTTGAGAGCCTCGGCAAGACCACGGCCGGCGTTGTTCGGTCGATCCTCCACGATCTCCCCAGCAGTGACCCAGCAACGAACACGCCCCGCGAGGATCTGTGCATCGAGCTACGCGAGCGCGTTGACCAGCCGACGATCGTCATCCTTGACGAGGCGGATGACCTGCCTGCCACAGACATACTGGACCGACTGGCCGACGTAGAAGGTCTGTCCGTCGTCGCGATCTGCCACGATCACGAGCAGTGGCTTTCGCAGTTGGACAATCAGCTTCGACGGCGGCTGTTGCTAAAGGAGTTGGCGCTGGACCGCTTCGGCGTGAACGAGTTGGCGGACATCCTCGAAGCGCGGGTACGGCGTGGGCTGCCGTCCGGCGTGGTCACCCGCGAGCAGTTGGAGACGATTGCCGATGAAGTGGCTGGCGTCGCCCGGAAGGGCATTCAGTCGCTTCGGCAGGCCGCGCTGCTGGCCAAGGAACGGGACCACAGCGAGATCGGGAGCGACGACGTGGCCGATTCCTACGAGCGGGCGCAGCGGTATATTCTGCAGAAGAATTTGGACTCGCTACCGTTCCACCACCAGCTACTGTACGAACTGATCCGTGTGGGCGGTGGGCTGAAGGCTGGGGAGTTGCACGACCGCTACGAAGCGGTGGCCGACGACGTGTACCGTGGGCGCGGGCTGACACCGATCTCAGAGCGGTCGAGGCGGTTGAAGCTCTCGAAGCTGGAGGATTACGAGCTAATTGATGTGGAAGGAGAGAATCGGCATCGAGAGTACTATGTATGCGACAGCAGGATCAGCGTATCAAAAATCCTTAATTTGATCACCTAACATCAGTCTAATCAGAGGTTTCATGTCACTTGCGGTTATCATATCTGGTGAATGTCGGAAAGGGTAGCAAACGTACTTGAGTCATATGACTTTTTTGGCAAATCTATTCCCGGTATCGTGGCGTTAATAGGGATTGCAACGATACTTCCTGGTCTGCCACTCGGAGCATTCAGTGATCCAAACGGAACTCTGAATCTTACTGTACTTACTGCTCTCGCTCTTACCCTCGTCTTTTCAGGTTTAGTATTTGGTCAAGCTGTACACACAATAGCTGATAACACTGAGAAGGCACTTTATCGAATTGGAAAATGGGCCGCTGACGAGTACTATGTCCGTGGACCAATAATATCTGAAGACTGGTGGGAAAAACATGGGAAATGTGAGGAATACTATTCGAAAATGCAACCTTGGTTAGAACGACGTTATTGGGGAATTCACGACGTTTTTAAGAGCCATCGTCGTCTATTTGAAAATGAGTTGGGTTGGAACTTCGACATATCCGTAGAGAAGCGAGGGCTAGACGGCACAAATATATCTTATGACCGATTCCGCGAGTGCTGTGAGTCTGAATTTGATGTTGATATAGCTCGGTTTGATAAGAAAGCAAGTCGAGGTATTGAGCTGAACGGATATGTAGAGCTTCGCCAGTTGTATCCGATGGTCACCGCAACGCTCTCCTCAAAAGGATCTGGAAGAGCAAATGGTTTCCAAGCACGATACTCATTCTGCCGAGGAATGTGGGTGACACTCCTGTTACTCTTTATGACTTACTTGTTAGTGCTATTCTCACCCGTCAGTCCGTCTTTCTTGATGTATGAACCTCTGGTTTTACAGACTTTGACAAAGTCTGAATTGGGTCTGCTAATGTGGGCAATGTTTTTCTTAGTACTTGCGTTCATGGATGCTTCAGGAGATTACAAGAAGCACTATATTGAATACTTGATCAGCGACTTTTGTGTAGTAGTCGATGAAAATGCTAATCAGGGAAAAGATAAAGAGGAAACCCTCAAACAGTATGAGCAGGAAGAATTAGTAAGTAGACCTTACTACCGGTAGATACCTAAGAACAAGACTCCAAGGATTTCACTGGACAAAAAAGAGACTGGAAAAATGCCCTCATTAACACAAACGGACTTAACCGACGACGAGCTAAAAAGAATCCAGTCGGTCATTAAAGAATTTATTGTCCAGTCGAAACGAGGAGAGCTTTTTGAAACTCGAATACAGAAGTTGATTTTCTACGCAGAAGTATACTGTATTCTCTACTACCGGCAACGATTGACCCATGCTGAATATCGTCCTTATATGTACGGCGCATTCTCACAGGACGTAAGAACGGCACTTGAGTCAGCGAAGATCTTGAGAAACGAAAAAAGATAATTCACGGTGATCGTACAACCGGTTACAGCTATAATCAGCCGGAAAATTCGCCCATGGTTAATGAGGACGTTCAAAATATAGTCACAAAGATCTGTGACTACGTGGGTGGAGAATCTACTGAAGAGTTGGCACAGTTCAGTAAAGACAGTTGGCTATTCGAGAATACAGAGTACAATCATCCGATGGCCTTTACAGAGTTCGCGGAAGCAATGGATGTGCTTCCTAAAACAGAAAAGAAATTGAAGAAGAAGATGCCATCCAAGGTTGATCTTTCAGATGAAGATGGATCTCTGTGTCCGATTAATCAATAAAACCACTTATTTCACTGTTTCCTGTAGCGAATAGCTCTCCCGGAAATCTAGCATCTTTTTAACCCGAATCCCCCCCTCGAAACACCTGTATGCAGGACAGCATGGAGGTCTACACTGGCGAAACGGTAACCGTAGAGCATGTGAAGACGCTCTCAAGTTGCGGCGCTCGCTTCGACAACAGCACCGAAGACGGCCGGAAGTGGCGCGTTGACGTGGCCCGCGACGGCGACACGGAGATCGTGACGAGCTGGCGCGACGGCGAATTAGCCGATCTCGAATTGCCGGAGTGGGCCGGTGATGTGACGGCACGACTTGCGAGGGTGTGAGAATGTCAGTCGGCGTCTTCGACGGGATCGAGTTCGCTGGCGTCGAGTTCCTCGTCAAGATAGGCGATTCCGTCGTCTGTGATCCCAAAGAGGCCCTTGTCGATGCGTCGAAGCAAGCCGTGTTCAGCAAGCTTCCGGCACCGCTCTCCAGCCCACTTACGACCGATATCGATCCGAGCAACCTCACCGTCTCTCGACAGAGCGATTGGGGTCATATTGCCCTCTTCTCGGATTACTTCCAGAATCCGGTCATCGGCGGGCTGGGACATCCATTCGGCGGACTTTCGCATCTGGTCTTCGGATGGGTTGGAAGCACTCATAGTAACACCGATATACCAGAATAATTCACTAATAGACAATAGTAGTAACCCATCGGCTCCTGTGAACAGTCGTTGGGAAAGTTATATTGTGGTAGCCACTCATCTGCCACTTGGAAGCCGATCCATACGGGTGCTCAGAAAGTGCCCGACGTGCTGGAACACGTCGGACTCGGCTTCCGATCCCTGCTGAGAGATTCGTGAAGCCATGAAGTACGAGAACGAGCGGGCTATTGAAAGTAGCCCAACGACCAGCGGTATAGCCAGTCGACCAACCTGCGGAGACCGGTACGTCCCGTCTGGAGGTGCGCGTGCGTGAGCGACCGCGTTATCGAAGACGTGGACAAATGCGAGACGGACGGCTGCGAGGACTTCTGTTATCCCGGTGAGTCCCGCTGTCTGGGCTGCTACCGGAAGCGAAAGCGGGGGCAAGCATGAGCGAGGATCTGATGGATCTCTCGCCGGAGGACGGCATCGAGCGGTTCCTCCGACATCGCGAACCGTCCGTTCGTGAGAGTACGATGCGGAACGCGAAGACGCGACTCCGGTTCTTCAGGGAGTGGTGTGAGGAGCGCGATATCGAGAACCTGAATAACCTCACTGGCCGCGATCTGGCCGATTTCGTGGCATGGCGACGGGGAGATATCGCGGCGCTGACTCTCCAGAAACAACTCTCGACGATTCGGGAAGCGCTTCGGTACTGGGCCGACATCGAGGGCGTCGACGATGGGCTGGCCGAGAAGGTCCATGCTCCCGAGCTGCCCGATGGAGCCGAAAGCCGCGAAGTCCACCTGAGCGCAGATCGGGCACACCGGATACTCGACTACCTCCACGAGTACCGCTACGCGAGCCGGGATCACGTTGTCTTCCTGATCCTGTGGAAGACGGCGATGCGCCGGTCGGCCCTGCGGTCACTGGACGTAGACGACCTTCGTCCCGACGACTATGCGCTGGTGCTTGAGCACCGGATTGACGAGGGAACGAAACTCAAGAACGGTGAAGACGGTGAACGGTGGGTCTATCTCGGCCCGAGCGATTACCAGGTCGTCGACGATTATCTCGACAACCCCGACCGCTACGAGCGGACTGACGACCACGGCCGGAAGCCACTCATCACCTCGCAGCACGGCCGGCCCGCAGGTGATACCATCTACAAGTGGGTGAACAAGCTCACCCAACCGTGCGTTCTCGGTGGGTGTCCCCACGATGCAGACCCGTCGGACCCATCGACATGCGAGGCACTGGGTTCGCGTGCGGCCCACAGTAAGTGCCCTTCCTCTCGGTCACCCCACGGACTCCGGCGTGGCAGTATCACCTACCACCTGAACAGCGACGTGTCTCCGGAGATCGTCAGCGAGCGATGCGACGTATCGCTAGAAGTGCTCTACGAGCACTACGACGTGCGGACGAATCAGGAGAAAATGGCGGTTCGAAAGAAGCAACTGGAGCGTATCTAACATGACCATTACCAAACACAACCCCCCGTTGTCGTGTAAATTTCAAACTACTACCCGGCGAGTCCATGCGAATTTCGCTTGTTCGGTAATCGCAACACGCCGCCGCTTCTTTATAATCGACATACCGTCGAATTGTGTCTCCGTTCTGGCTGCAGCAGCTTTGCCGGTAGTGATTCGAGACGCTGTCAGGAGGGGAAAACCCGTCCCAGGAGGATAGACGAAACCACCGGTGTGTCGGTATCGGCCTTGGTTTCGGATGAGCAGCGGGTCGACCCGCTGAGTCGTTCAGAAGAACTGGAACAGATCGTCTCGCTGGGCCTCGTGAAGGTGGTGCCGGACGGCCTCGTTCAGCGGCTCGACGGAGCCGCGCTTCGCGCTGATCGGCGCGATAGTCTCCTGCCACTGTTGCCATGGCGGGTGCAGTCCGAGTCGGTCACAGAGTTCGTTCAAGCGGTCGTCCTTGTCGTCGACCTTGTCCATCTTGTTGACGGCGACGACCGGCTCGACACCGACCTCCCGGAGGAAATGAAACATCTCCACGTCGTGTGGGATCTCGTCGGGGCCGGAGTGGCGGTCGATGATGTCGATGACTGATTTGCCGTCCACGACGAGGATACCGACGAGAATATGCTCGGCGTTCCGCTCGACGTACCGGACCACGTCGGTCTTGATTTCCTCGCGGACGTCTTCGGGGACGCCTTTCATGTACCCGAAGCCGGGGAGGTCACTGATGACGAAATCGGCGCTGGCCCAGTCGAAGTGGTTGGGCGAACGCGTGACACCGGGTCGCTGGCCCGTGTCGAACGTGTGGCCCGTTATCTCGCGCATCAACGTCGATTTCCCGACGTTTGACCGACCGACGAGCACCACCTCGGCGTCCCGGTCCGGTCGTGATTCGAACATACCCCGTGTACTCCGCCGGTGGGGAAAAGCGCGTCCGTTTCCCGAGGACCGACTGTTTCGCGATTCACGGCCGCGTCTCGCTCCAGTTTTGCACCCGGGACCCGCTAACTAGCCGCTTTTTTACCCTCGCGGGTCCCACCCGGAGCCGTGCGGCTGGTACAGATACTGATTCCGACCGGAAAGCGAGACGCCGTCTTGGGCGTGTTGGCCGAGGAGGGCATCGACTACGTGCTCACCGACGAGACGAGCGGGCGGGAGTTCACCGCTGTCGTCACCTTTCCAGTCCCGACCAACGCACTCGAACCAGTCCTCGAAGAGCTGCGGAACGTCGGTATCAACGACGACGGCTATACGGTCGTCGTGGACGCGAACACCGTCATCTCCAGCCAGTTCGACGAACTAGAGGAGAAGTACGCTGAGGAGGAAGACGAAGACCGCATCGCGCGAGAGGAACTCACCTCGAAGGCAAACGACCTCGCTCCCTCGATGTCGAACTACGCGCTCATGACCATCATCAGCGCG
Source organism: Haloarcula sp. CBA1122 (assembly GCF_009741785.1). Taxonomy (NCBI): domain Archaea; kingdom Methanobacteriati; phylum Methanobacteriota; class Halobacteria; order Halobacteriales; family Haloarculaceae; genus Haloarcula; species Haloarcula sp. CBA1122. Next base: position 58,556 of record NZ_WPCB01000010.1, on the reverse strand, counting down.
ATTATCGCGACCGCCGGGCTCCTGCTCGATTCCCCGGCCGTCGTCGTCGGCTCGATGGTCATCGCGCCGCTCATCGGCCCGGCGATGACCGCCACGTCGGCACCGTCGTCGACGACCACGAGATGTTCATTCAGGGCGTCAAACTCCAGGCCGTCGGGCTCGGACTCGCCGTGGCAAGCGCGACTGTCTTTGCCCTGCTGGTCCGGTACGCCAACGTCATCCCGCCGCTCGCCGATGTGACCACAGTCGGCCAGATACGCGAGCGGGTCGCCCCCGACTTCCTCTCGCTGATCGTCGCGCTCGGCGCTGGCGCGGCCGGCGTCGTCAGCCTCACCAGCGGCGTCTCGACGGCACTGGTCGGCGTCATGATCGCCGTCGCGCTCATCCCGCCGGCGGCCACGGTCGGCATCGGTATCGCGTGGGGCCAACCGCTCGTCAGCCTCGGGTCCGCCGTGTTGCTGCTTGTGAACGTCCTCTCGATCAACCTCGCAGTGCTCGTCGGGCTCTGGTATCAGGCTACCGCCCGGAACACTGGTTTCAGGAGAGCAACGCACGGTCGGCGACTGTCAAACGGATCGGCGTCCTCGTCCTGTCGATACTCGTCCTGTCGGCGTTCCTGGGCGGCGTCACCTTCGACTCCTACCAGCAGGCGACGACGGAGTCGGACATCCGCGACGCCATCCAGGGCAGCGTCGACTCGCCGGCTCGCGTGCTGACGGTCGAAATCGAGTACACCAACACTGCGATCTTCCAACAGCCGCGCCGCGTCATCGTCACTGTCGGTCTGCCGCCGGACGCGGAGCAGCCACTGCTTGTCGACCAACTGGATGCTCTGGCTGATGACGCGGCCGGCCGAGACGTTGCGACGGAAGTTCGCTACGTCACTGTCGAGCGGAACGGCTGACGCTCAAAACCGACTTTGACCGTTCGGTGACATAAATACCGTTGGGCGTGTCGGGGACGATATGGTATCACGACCACTCGCAATCGCTGGCGTCCTGGCACTGCTCGTCGCCGGTGGCGTCGGGTTCGCACTCGCGGACACCGGAGCCGTCGCGCCGTCGACGAATTCGACCGTGAGCGTCAACGCTGACGCGACCGTCGAACGCGCGCCCGACCGTGCAACCGTCACCGTCGCCGCCGTGGGCCGCGGTGAGACTGCCGAAGCGGCGCGCAACACCCTCAGCGGTGACGCCGACGCCATTACGTCGGCGCTGGAAGACGAGGGCGCGAACGTGACCTCCTCGCGGTTCCAGATCCGCCCCGAGTACGAGGAGAGTCGAGAGGGCCGCGAACAGGTCGGCTACGTAGCGATCCACACCGTCGAAGCCGAGACGAGCAACGTTTCGACTGCCGGGACACTCATCGATGCCGCAGTCGACGCCGGCGCTGACCGCGTCGAGGGCGTGCGCTACTCCCTGAGCGAGGAGACGCGACAGGCCGCACGCGAAGAAGCCCTGACGACCGCGATGGACAACGCCCGAACGGACGCCGAAGTCGTCGCCGCTGCGGAGGATCGGTCCGTCGGTGACGCCGTCACGGTCCAGACCAGCGACCACGGCCGCCCCGTCGTGTACGCGGAAGCGATGGCCGCCAGTGACGCCGGCGGACGGACAAGCATCCAGCCCGGCGATGTCACCGTCGACGCCTCTGTCAGTGTCTCGTACGAACTAGAATAAGCCGTTCTGACTCGCTACTGCGGTTCCTTGTTCGGCGTTTTCAAAGACACTGCCCGTTGGTAACCGCGTTCTTCGCGGGTCACTGCGTTCCCCGCTCGGGTTCATCGAGACGCCTCCCGTTGGTCGGCGTCTCGCTACCTCTCGCTACTCGTCAAACGGCAGTTCGATCTCGTACCCCACCGCGTCGATAGCGGCCTGCAGGACACCGTCGACGTTGTCGTCTTCGGTGACGCTCATGTAGTGGTCGGCCTCCACATCCGTCGAGAGGTCGCTCTTGTTTGCGATGGTCAGAACGGGCACGTCGAAGCGCGCTTCGATGGCGTTTCGAAGTTCCAGCTGGTCCGCGAGCGGGTAGCCACACTCGCCACTTGGGTCGACGAACACGAGGACGGCGTCGGCGAGGTGTTCGAGCGCGCTCACGGCCTGTGATTCGATCTCGTTTCTGTCCTCCGGCGGTCGGTCGAGCAGGCCGGGCGTGTCGACGAGCTGGTAGCGGATGCGCTGGTCCTCGAAGTGCCCGACGCGGATCTGCGTCGTCGTGAACGGATACGAGGCGATCTCGTTGTCGGCCCGCGTGACGCGGTTGACAAAGGACGACTTGCCGACGTTGGGGTAGCCGGCGACGACGATGGCCGGCTCGTCCGGGCGGATGTCGGGGATGTCTTTGAGGGCGTTGTGCGCCGTCGAGATGGCGGCAAGGTTGTCTTCGACCTCCTCGACCACGTCGGCGATACGGGCAAAGGCCTGCTTGCGGAGCTTCCGGGCGGTGTCGATGTCGCCGCGAGCGACCCGGCTCTCGTACTCCTGGCGGATCTCGACGACCTTGTCGGCGGCCCACGAAACTTCTGCGAGGTGCTGTTTCAGCGCGTCGATACCGGGGTCGTTGTCTGCGGGGTAGGCTTCGCCGATGACCGCGTCGGCGAGTTCGATATAGAAGGGGTCCAGATCGTCGATCGTCGGCCACGCCGTCACCACGTTCTCCATGTTGTCGGAGGCGATGTTCGACGCCGTCATCAGCATCGACTGCTGGGCTTCGTTCCCGTCCTTGGCCCCGCCGGCGCGCGACGCCCGCGAGAAGGCTTTGTCCACGAGCTCCTCGGCGGTAGGCGTCGTCGGCAGACCCTCGAAGGGATGGCTCATAGGTCACGTTGACGGCCGGAGCGTAAAAGCGCGTTCAATCGCGCCCCAAACTGTTGCGAGTCACGCTTTTGAGCGTCCCGACCGCAGTTCCGGTATGGCACAGATTGACGCCGGCGAGATTCTGCCCAACGACCACGTCCAGCAGATGGCCGCCGAGGGACGGGTCACCCAGATGCACCGCGGCCACCAGTACGCCGACGAAGGCGACACCTTCGAGATCGACGGCACCGAGTTCGAGGTGACAGACGTAACACACCGGACACTGGGCGACATGACCGACGAGGACGCACAGCGCGAGGGGTCGGAGGACCTCGACGCGTACAAGGAACGAATGAAGAAAGTCCACGGCAGTTTCGAGTGGGACGACGACAGCGAGGTCGTCCGCCATCGGTTCGCACCTGCCGACGAGTAGCGCCCCGACGACTGAGCGCCCTATTCCGCCGATGCCACGTCGACGCCCGTAAACTCGAAGCGTGCGCCGCCGCTCTCACTTTCGGTGAGCGTGACTGTCCAGCCATGCGCAGCGGCGATCTGTGAGATAATCGAGAGCCCGAACCCGGTGCCGTCAGTTGTCGTCGAGTAGCCGCTTTCGAACACCGCCTCCCGGTCGGCTTCGGGGATACCCGGACCGTCATCCGAGACTGCGAACCCGCCCGGAATCTCGCTAATCGTTACTGTCACGCCTGGTATGTCGTGTTTATCGGTACCACCGGACTGAATCCGACTGTCCGTAGCGCTGTGCTCTACGGCGTTTCGGATCAGGTTCTCCAGCAACTGTTTGAGCCGCGTCATGTCCGCCTGTATCTTGCGGTCGGTGTCGACCACCAACGTCGCGTCGCCGGTATCGACGACCTCCCAGCAGTCCTCGACTGCTGTCGCCAGTGCCACCGTTTCCATCTCTGTAATGTCGTCGCCGGTCCGGGCCAGTAACAGGAGGTCGTCAATCAGCGCCTGCATCCGCTCGAGAGCCTGTTCTATCGCGGCCATATTGCTGTCGTCGTCACACTCCTCTTTCAGCGCGCCCAGCCGGCCGATAGCGACGTTGAGAGGGTTGCGAAGGTCGTGGCTGACGACTGTCGCGAACTGTTCCAGACGGTCGTTTTGCGTCGATAGTTCCTGCTCACGGTCACGGAGCTGTCTGTCGCGCTCGACGGCGGCGAGAGCCGCCTCCATGTTCGCCGCGAGGACCCGCCCAGCGACGATGTCTGCCTCGTCGAATGCATCGACGGTCGTCGATGCGGCGATGAGAATGCCGTGTTCCCCCAGCGGCAGATACAGTTCGCTGCGTATCGGTGTCTCGGGGTTCTGCACGTCCTCTTCCAGCCGCACGTCGGGGACTGCGGTCGCTTCGCCACGCTCGTACACCCGCCAGGCGATGCTGTCGCCCGGCCCGAACGTCGGGATATCACCGACCAACTCTCGAGCCGATGCGGTCGCGGCGACGGGTTCTAACTCCCCGTCGTCGTTGAGGAGGTGGACAGCATTCGCGTCGAGCCCGATAATCTCCGCGGCCGCGTTGACGCCGATCCCGGCAACTTCGTTGTGGACTTCGGCGGCCATCAACTGCCGGGTGGCCTCGTGCAGCGCTTCGAGCCGCTGTTCGCGCTCGTCCGTATCGCCCCGGTCGCTGATGACCGACACTGTGCCGTCTTCGCCGTCCCAGGTCACGTCACACGCCGTGACGCTGGCCTGCACGCTGTTGCCAGCGAGGGTCCGTATCGTCCGGCTGACTTGGCCGGCCGTCTGGCCGTTCTCGACGACGCGTTCAACGGTCTCGGTCCCGCCGTCCGTTGTCGGTTCGACGAGGTCGGTCAGTGGCCGGCCACAGAGGTCGCCGCTGTCTGCTGCGCCGAAAAACTCCATCGCCGCCGGGTTCGCGTACACGACGGTGTCGGCGACGCTGATGAGGGCCGCATCGCTCGTTGCGTCGAGAATCCGTTTCGTCCGTTCCTGTGCGGTATCGGCCGTTGCTTTCGCTCTGACTCGCTCGACTGTGTTTCGGATCCGCTGCGCGAGCACGGCGTACTGCTGGGACCCCTGCACTTTTTGAATGTAATCGGTGACGCCGGCCGTGACTGCCTCGCTTGCGAGCGACTCGCTCCCCTGACTGGTAAATAACAGGAACGGCATATCCGGGTCTCTGGCACGGACCGCCTCCAGAAACTCCAGCCCGTCGATGCCGGGCATATCGTAGTCGCTGACGATGCAGTCCACGTCGTGCGCATCCAGATACGATAGTCCGTCCGTAGCGCTCGTGACTCCGGTGGCGTCGATCGCCTCGTCGTTGCGTTCGAGATGTGTCGCGATCAGGTCTGCGTACGACGGTTCGTCATCGACACAGAGGACTGTAATGCCCGACGCCACATGGCCCATGCCTCCTGATATGAACTGTGTCAGTGTCAATCTATCGCGCCCCTCACCTGGTGACGGGTCGCCTTACCGCCGCTTGGCCAGTTCTGCACGCAAATCGTCGACGTCCATGTCTTTCATCGACAGCAGAACGAGCAGGTGATAGACGATATCGGCCGATTCGTGGGCGAGCTCTTCGGTATCGTCGTCTTTGGCCGCCAGAATCAGCTCCGTCGTCTCCTCGCCCAACTTCTCTAGCACGGCATTTTCGCCCTTCTCGTGGGTGAACAGCGACGCCGTGTAGGAGTCCTCGGGAAGGTTCGCCTTGCGGTCCTCGATGACAGCGAACAGTTCGTCGATAACGTCGCCGGTGTCGTCGCTCATAGCCGCCGTTCGGTCAGCGGGGCCTTCAGGCCGTCGCTACGACTCCACCGAGTCGAAAAAGGCCAGGTCGTGGATGCGCGGGTCTTCGGTCAGTTCGGGGTGGAACGACGTGCCGACGACCGGTCCCTCACGGACCGCGACTGGGTGGTCGTCCCACGTCGCCAGCACTTCGACGTCCGTGCCGACGTAGTCGATGACCGGTGCGCGGATGAACACCGCCGGGAACGGGTCGTCAAGACCCTCGACCGCCAGTGGGGCTTCGAAGCTGTCCTTCTGTCGCCCGAACGCGTTGCGCTCGACGGAGACGTCGATGACGTTCAGCGTGTCGACGCGGTCGTCCTGTGCGTCGCTCGCGCTGACGATGAGCCCGGCACACGTCGCCAGCACCGGCTTGCCGGCGTCGACGTGGGCCTCGATTTCGTCGGCGATGCCCTCCCGGTGGATGAGCCGCGATATCGTGGTCGATTCCCCGCCCGGTAGCAACAGCACATCGCAGTCGGGGACGACCCCGGACTCGCGTATCTCGACGACCTCCGCCGTCTGGTCGTGGGCCGCTGCCGCCCGCCTGATCGCGTCTCCGTGTTCAGAGACATCGCCCTGAACCGCGAGTACACCCGCGCGTAGCGTCATACGTCCCCGTTAGTGTGCCTGTGCGAAAAGCCTCTCGTCTCCTGCAAAGATCCGGTAGCAGGGCCGTCTTTGACTCCTCCGGCGTCGTCTACGACGCCGCTCAGTGTCCGTTCGGATATAGTCGAACCAAACGGTTAGGTGAGGCGGCCTGTAGACGTGGCACATGGGAAAGCGACGGCAGGACCCGGTCGAGGTAAACGCGGACGGGTCGGCAGACCTCTATGAGATATCGACTTGGGAGCCCCGGTCGAGGCTGGACCGGTTCGCCCACTGGCTCTACCACATCGGAATACGGACGCTGCGGTATCTGGTCATCCTTGCAGCCATTCTGATCCTCCTCCTGCAGGTCGCGTTCGGGAGCCTCGGCGCGCTCAGCGACCAGCCGCTGTTTGCCGGGATGGCCATCCTCTCTGCCGTGCCGGCGCTCGGACTCGCGGCCTACATCTACTACGCTGATGTGACTACGGAGGAACCACTGACGCTGCTCGTGGGAACGTTCTTGCTCGGAGTGTTGTTTGCCGGCTTTGCCGGTATTCTCAACGGGTTCCTCGGCGAGCCGGTTCAGGCAATCGGCTCCGGGTTCGGGCTCGTGCCGTTCCTCGGTCAGGTGTTCGTCTTCTTCCTCATCGTCGGTCCCGTCGAGGAGACCGTGAAACTGCTGGCGGTACGCCTGTACGCCTTCCGTGACAACCGCTTCGACGCCGTCGTCGACGGTGCGGTGTACGGTGCTGTCGCCGGTCTCGGCTTTGCCACTATCGAAAACGCACTGTACATCACACAGAACGCGGAGATGGTCGGCGGGACGGTCGAGTTACTCGCCGCGAGCAGCGACATCACCGCGATCAGAGCGCTCGCGGGGCCGGGCCACGTCATCTACTCGGCCTTCGCCGGCTACTACCTCGGTCTGGCGAAGTTCAACCCCGACGACGCCGGCCCAATCGTGCTGAAGGGACTGCTCATCGCTTCGCTCATCCACGCCGTCTACAACACGCTGGCCGGCCCGGTGACAGCTATCCTGGCGGGCATCTACAACGTCAACTTCCTCGTCGCGTTCTTCGGCTTCGTCATCGTGTACGACTCGTTTTTCGGCCTGCTGTTGCTGAAGAAGGTTCACGCCTACCGGCGGGCCTACAGGCGCGCTCACGAGGACCCGGACGAGACTGCGCTTCGCCCGGAACAGACCGAGTTCGACCCTTAGACCAACTGCTCGACGTATTTCGCGACCACGTCGACCTCTAAGTGGACTGGATCGCCGACCGACTTCTCCGACAGCGTCGTCTCGGCGTACGTCGTCGGAATGATCGCCACGTCGAACTCCTCGGAGCGACGGTCGGCGACGGTCAGGCTGATGCCGTCGACCGTTATCGACCCTTTCTGAACCAGATAGTCCTGATGGGCCTCGGGCAGGGAGAACGTGAACGTCCAGTCCTCGCCCTCCTGTTCGATACCGACGATCTCGGCCGTCGTGTCGACGTGGCCCTGCACGATGTGGCCGTCGAACCGGCCGTCGGCCGGCATCGCCCGCTCAAGGTTCACCCGGTCACCGCCGTCGAGGTCATCGAAGAACGTCCGGGCGAGTGTCTCCTGGGCGAGAAACACCTCGAACCACTCACCGTCGGCCGCCTTCTCGACGGTGAGACAGACGCCGCTGACGCTGATCGACTGGCCGTGGTCGAGTCCCTCGAACGGCGCGCCGATCCGCATCCGACGCCCGCCCTCGTCGTCAATAACCGCCTGCACCTCGCCGGTCGTCTCGACGATTCCGGTGAACATACCCCAGATACAGCACGGCTGGCGGAAAGCACTTGGCTTCCCGGAGACGTAATATAGACTCGGAACCGAGTAATTACTTACAATGTATTGGCGGAAGGAATTTATCCTCGCCGCTGGTAGCGCGGTGTATGGCAGCTACGCCCGACGCTGACCACGACTGGACTGGCCGTCACGCACGGACGGAACCGACCGAAACCGGGCGAATCGTCGAGGTGCCCGACGAACTAATCGAAGACTGGGACCTGCGACACGCGGAGACGAAAGGCCGCAGTTAACGCTGTAGCGCTTCGACGCCGACCAGTTCCGCGCCGGTCAGCGCCCGGATGTAGGCCCCGCCCGCGATAGAGACGTGGCCGAACTCGTCTTCTTCCATCCCGTACATCTCGATAGCTCGTGAGGTGTCGCCGCCGCCGACGACGGAGAAGCAGTCGGTGTCGGCGATGGCTTCGAGCACGCCGGCGGTGCCGACCGAGAACCGCTCGTCCTCGAACATCCCCAGTGCGCCCTTCACGAAAACGGCCTCGGAGTCCCGGATGATCGGCGAGTACTCCATGACGGTCTCGCTCCCGACGTCGAGGTAGGAGACGCTCTTTTCCTCGATGTCGTCGACGGCCTGCTCGGCGCGGTCGCCGTTCTCGTCCTCGTAGGCCAGGTCGACCGCGAGCGTGATCTGGTCGCGGTGGTCTTCGAGCATGGACTCGATCTTCTCGCTGTTTTGCTCCCACTGCTCGTCGTAGAGGTTCGCGTCATCGATGTCGTAGCCGACCGGGTAGCCAGCGGCTCGGAGGAACAGTTCTCCGGCGATGCCGCCCAGCAGGAAGTCGTCGACCTTCTCGTCGAGGTGGGTCATGACGTCGATGACGTCCGTGGCCTTCGTCCCGCCGACGACCATCGTCACCTGCCCGTCAAACTCCTTTTCGGCGATAGCGGTGTTGGCCTCGTACTCGGTTTCCATGACACGGCCGGCGTAGGCGTCCATGACCAGCGGGAAGCCCACCAGTGAGGCGTGCGAGCGGTGGGCCGCCGAGTACGCGTCGTTGATGTAGGCGTCGAATTCGTCTTTGAGCGTCTGGACGAACTCCGTCTGTGACTTGATTTCGGGGTCCTCCTCGGGCAGTTCGTCGTCACACATCCGGGTGTTCTCTAGAACGAGTACGTCGCCGCCGTCGAGGGCCGCGATGTCGTGAATGGCCTGTGGGCCATAGGTCTCGTCGACGAAGTCCACGTCGTGGTCGATGTGATCCGCGAGGATGTCGGCGTGTTGTTCGAGCGAAACAAAGTCGTCACGGCCCGGACGGCCCTGGTGGGCCAGCACCGCGACCTCGAACCCGCGGTCGACGAGTTCGCTGATCGTCTCCGCGTGGCGGTCGAACCGTCGGTTGTCCTGTACCGTGCCGTCCTCCACCGGTGAATTGAGGTCGAGGCGAACGAGGACGCGCTGTCCGTCGTCGAGGTCGTCGAGCGTCTGGAAGGTCATCACTCGGGAGGAAACCTGCCGACCGCTTAACGGTTTCCGAGTCCGAACAGTGGGCGGCTTGTCGGGAGCTACCGTCGTTGTTTGCACTGGCTACCAGCGTAGAAATGGGGAGAGGGGTGGGAGTGAGGGTGGGGTGGGAGTCGGGATGGGGACACCGTTGTCGCACACAGCCGGCACCGGGTCACAGGATGCCGACTGGGGGCACAACTGTCTGTGCTGACACACAGAGTCGACCAGTGGGCAAACACCGGTTCGGACTCTATGTGTGCAACATCTTTAGTGAACAATAATTATAAACCTTCCTGACGCCGCAAATCGTTTCTGCGTTTACTCAGTGATGTACTCGGCCACGTCGAGCATCCGGTTCGAGAAGCCGTACTCGTTGTCGTACCAGGTGAGAATCTTCGTCATCCCGGAGAGACGTTCGTCGACTGCAGGTCGACCTGCGTGGAGTACGGGTCCCCGAGGATGTCCGAGGAGACGACGTCGTCGCTCGTGACGCCCAGCACGCCTTCGAGTTCGCCGGCAGCGGCCTCCTCGAAGGCGGCGTTGACATCGCTCTCCGTCACGTCGTCGTCGAGGTCGACAACGAACTCGGTGATGGAGCCGTTCGGCACCGGGACGCGGATAGCCATCCCGTCGAGTTTGCCTTCAAGCTCGGGCAGGACCTCGGTGGTCGCCTGCGCGGCACCGGTCGAGGTCGGGATGATGTTCTCGGCAGCCGCGCGGCGACGGCGGGGCTTGCCGTTCGGGCCGTCCATCAGGTTCTGCGAGCCGGTGTAGGCGTGGACCGTCGTCAGCTGGCCGGCGTTGATGCCGAACTCCTCGTCGAGGACCTTCGCGACCGGCGTGATGGAGTTGGTCGTACAGGAGGCGTTCGAGACGACATCCTCGCCGTCGTACTCGTCGTGGTTGACGCCGTAGACGAGCTGCTTGACCGGCTCGTCGCCCTTCGGCGGCGCGGAGATGAGGACCTTGTCGGCCCCGGCGTCGAGGTGCTGGCTCGCGTCCTCCTTGGTGCGGAAGATGCCGGTCGCCTCGAAGGCCACGTCGACATCGAGGTCGTCCCACGGGAGCTGTGTGGGATCTGTTTCGTGGAAGATGCCTGCTTCGAAGTCGGTCCCCTCGACCGTGAGGACGCCGTCGTCGACGCTGGCCCCTTCGAGTTCACCCATGACGGTGTCGTACTGGGCGAAGTAGTCGATTTCCGAGTCGTCCATCACATCGTTGATACCGACGACTTCGACGTTGTCGTTGTGTAACGATGCGCGGAATACGTTGCGGCCGATACGGCCGAAGCCGTTGAGGCCGACGCGGACTGGCTCACTCATTGGTGTCTAGAGAGGCAGTCGGTCAGTGTAAAGTGTTTTCGGATTTGTTGTAAATTTGTGTTTGTTTATGCGCGTTCGAGCGCGAATGATTAATAGTGAAGGTGGCCGTTCGTGTGAGAGTACCCCTCGACGGCGTCTGGTAACAGGTACTATATTCGTCCGAAGGCTTTTGAAACGGACGGACGTACTGATTGGTAGGAATGAGACGCGATGACAGTGACGACCCGTTCGACGAGTTCTTCCGGGAAATAGAGCGGATGATGGACGAGATGATGGGGGCCGAAGGCGACGTCCACATCGACCGGGACACCGGTGGCGGTGGGGCCGACCTCCACGTCGACGTTCACGAAACCGACGAGGAGATCCGGGTCGTCGCCGACGTTCCGGGCGTCGACAAGGACGCAATCGACCTCAAGTGCGACGGCACTGTCCTCACGATCAACGCCGAAAGTCCGGAGCGCGAGTACCACGAACGACTGACCCTGCCGACCCGCGTCGACGAACACTCAGCCGCCGCGACGTACAACAACGGCATCCTCGAAGTCACCTTCGACCCCGAAGAGGACTCCGCGGACATCGAACTGTAGCACGCCCGGCACACGGTTCTGATTTTCCGCGCGCCACTCCAGTGCGCTTGCTTCGCTACTGCTCAGCCGTTTGCCGTATCAACGCCGCCAGGTCGTCCCAGAAGCCGTCCTCGTACTTCGTCGCCGAGTCGATTGTCGGGCGGGCGTTCGTCTCGTTGACGACTGCGCGGTCCTCGGTCACCAGCAGGTCGACGCCGAGGTACGGAATCTCCAGTTCGTCGGCCGCGTCTTCGGCCAGTTCCCGTAGCGCCGCTGGCAGTTCCTGCCCTTCGGCTTCGGCCCCGCGGTGGACGTTGTGTTTCCACCGGCCCTGCGCGCGGCTCGCGTCGGGGAGGCGGCGCTCCACTGCGCCGACGTACTCGCCGTCGACGACCATCACGCGGTAGTCGGCGGCGTCGGCGACGTACTCCTGAACGAGAAACGACTGATCGCCGACCGCGCGGTAGTCGTGGACCAGATCGAGGTAGTCGACGATGCCGAGAAACGAATCCAGATCGTGAGCCTTGGCCACGCCGACGCCGCGGGTCGTCGAGTTCGGCTTCACGACCACGGGTGGGTCGAATCGCTCAAAGGCCGCCGTCAGTTCGGCCTCGCTCGCCGGGTTCGACACGACGACGGTCTCGGGAACGGGGACGTCCGCACGGCCGAGACGCGCCAGCACGTCGGCCTTGTTCCGCGAGCGGAGGATAGCCTCGCGGTCGTTGACCCATGGCACGTCCAGCATGGCGTCGGCGACCGCTCCCTCCATGATTCGGGAGGGGTAGACGAAGCCCACGTCGTACTCGTCGAAGGGACTCTCGTCGAGCGCCAGTGTCCGCTCGGCCGTCTCGACGTGGCCCACCTCGATGTCACGGACCGCCAGCGGCCCCTGCATCCGCTCGAAGGTCTCGGCGTTCGTGGCGACGGCCAGCCTGTACATAGCTTGCAGTTGTCGTGGAGAGATAAAATACGCTCGCAGCCACACAGTCGAGGCCCTGTCGCGCGCCTCGTTCCGACCGCCACAATCCACAGAATAGCGGGTAGGGTGGATGAATACGCAACTATCTTCAAAATTGTCAGACAAATATTAAGTATGTTGGGGAGAATAGGCCACGCGTGTACGATGATATCCTCTTTCCGACAGATGGGAGTGACGGCGCAGACGAGGCGCTCGCACACGCGCTCGAACTGGCAGCGACGCACGACGCGACGATTCACGTGCTCTCTGTCGTCGATTCGACGTATCTCGGGAGCGCCGCGGCAGAAGCAACGACCATCGAATCGCTGCAGGAACAGACCGAGCAGGTCATCGACGAGACTATCGACGATATCGCCGCCCACGGCGCGGCCGTTGTTGCCGAGCACCGAATGGGCGACCCCTATGAGGAGATTACCGACTACGCCGAGACGGCGGGTGTCGATATGATCGTTATGGGAACCCACGGGCGGAGCGGTCTGGATCGGTTTCTGCTGGGGAGCGTCACCGAGAAAGTTGTTCGGACGGCGGACGCGCCGGTGTTGACGGTCCGACTGTCCGGCGATACGTAGCGGGCACCCGCTAGCAGCGCCGGTCACCCGTGTGGTGTGGCGGGCCGTTCTGCTGAGTCACCCGCCGCTACGACTTCGTCGGAGTACCCACAGTATGAGGAGGACACCCTCGACGCGGGCGGCGCTGTACACCCATGGGCGCATGTCTATCTCGTCACCGTTCGTCGCCGCCAGCCCCATCCAGAAGTCAACGACCTTCCGGGGGCGGAGCAGTTCGATGACGCCAAGGGCCAGGAGTATGACTCTGAGTACCATACTGGTGGTACGTGGAACGGGTGCAAGAACATTATGGGTGCTGGTACCATAGAGCAAGAAGCACGCTCCGAGTGTATGGGTTCGCGATTGAGATACGACTCAGTATTCTACGGAGCGGCACGGAGAACGAGGCAAAGGGCGACGAGTTGCGGACGTCTCGCCCTGCGAACGGCGAGCGAACACTGTTTGACTTACGCGACCAGCAGGTCTTCGCCGTGTTCTGCGAACGGTCAAAAGACGTTGTTGACCGATTTACGCGATCAGCTTCTCTTCGCCGCGTTCGACCTTGATGCGGCAAGAGGGCGTGATCTTGTTGTATGCGCGGCGGAACGCTTCCTTGACGTGCTCTGCGTCCTCGACGTTGACGTAAGCGGTGAACAGCTGTTCGCCGGCTTGGACGCGGGCGGCGGTGCCGACGATCTTCCCGAAGGCGGCGCGCATCCCGTCAGAGACACGGTCGGCCCCAGCACCGGTCGCCTGCTTGTTCTCGCGCAGGACCTGGTGGGGGAACTTCCGGAGGGTCATCTTGTAGTCACCCTCTTCGCCGAGCTCCTTGATCATGTGGCGGTTGGCCGACAGGCGGGAGGCCTCCAGCGAACCGTGACGGAGCTGGACGGTCTCCTCGACGATGAGGCTGATCTGGACGGGGTAGTCGTCGGCGTCCTTCTGCTTGCGGCCCATCTTGTGCTGTGCGATCTTCGACCCGGGAATGCCTGTGATGTATTCGCGTCGGGTGTACGCGGGCTTGTCGATGTCCCGGTACATTGAGGCGGGTTTGTCCGACATAGGTACTCTTGGAGAATACGTCGCCGAGCGGCCCAATAAGGGCTTCGAACCCGCCCGGCGGCGTGCCGTGGTGTCCCATACACTGGCGCGCGACCGCCAGCGGCCCCGGACTGACCGTTGCTGGAGTCCCTGCTCTCGGTACCATCGGGAACATCGGTGTTGGTCCGGTAACACCGCTGTCACCGCGCTCTTTTACCACTCGCGCGCGTACGATTGTTACCATGAATATGCTCGTCGACGGCGAGTGGCGGACTGACGCGTACGAAACGACAGACGAGGACGGGGCTTTCGACCGGCAGGACACCACCTTCCGAGACCGGGTCGAGGACGACCCCGACGCGCGGTTCCAGCCCGAGGCGGGCCGGTATCACCTGTACGCCTGCCGCGCCTGTCCGTGGGCCCACCGGATTCTGGTCGCTCGGAAACTGCTAGGACTCGAAGACGCCATCACCGTCGACTACGTCGACCCGTTCCGCGGCGAGGACGGCTGGCAGTTCACGCCCGACAAGGACGGCTGCACGCCGGATACGGTCAACGGATCGGACTACCTCCGCGAGGTCTACGTCGCGGCCGACAACGACGCGACCTGCCGCGTGACGGTGCCGGTGCTGTGGGACAAACAGGAAGAGACCATCGTCAACAACGAGTCCGAGGAGATCCTTCGGATGCTCGACACTGAGTTCGACGACGTGGCCGACAACGACGTCGACCTCTACCCCGAAGGCTATCAGGACGAGGTCGACCGGATCATCGACGACATCTACGAGCCCATCAACAACGGCGTCTACCGCTGTGGCTTCGCGAACAGCCAGTCGGCCTACGACGAGGCCGTCGAGGAACTGTTCGACGCGCTGGACCACTGGGACAGCGTCCTCGAAGACCAGCGCTTCCTCGCCGGCGACCGCCTGACCGAGGCGGACATCTGTCTGTTCACGACGCTCGTGCGCTTCGACGAAGTGTACCACACCCACTTCATGTGCAACCACAAGCTCATCCGCGAGTACGACAACCTCTGGCCGTACCTCCGGGACCTCTACCAGCTCCCCGGCGTCGCCGAGACGGTGAACATGGACCACATCACGGAGCACTACTACACCACTCACCCCGACGTGAGCCCGAAGCGAATCGTCCCGATGGGACCCGACCCCGACTTCGAGGCCGACCACGACCGCGACGAACTCCCCGGTGACCTGCCCGAGACGCTGTTCCCGACGGCGTAACCGGGCAGTTTCGCGGCCGGATATCGAACGCTGAGTCGACGCTGTTCCTTTTATATACCCAGTTCTCACCTGTGTTCAATGAGTCGGGTAGACGGGCGACGTCGGGCCGTGAGCCCAGTCATCGGTGTCGTTATCCTCGTCGGAATTGCTGCAATTCTCGCTGCTACCATCGGTGTGTTCGCGCTCGGCTTCAGCGAGCAGCGACCCACGCAGGCACCGCAGGTCGCTATCGTGGCCGACTACAGCGAGCGGACCACCGGCAACGGGGAGTATCTGAACCTCAGCTTCAGCAGCGGTGAAACCGTCTACCGGGACAACCTCACTGTCGTCGTCTCCGATGCCAGGAGTTCTGACGGCAGCGACGTGACGCTTGACACCGATCCGATACAGGCACAGGCCTCGACGCGGATTACGTCGGGGACAGAAATTACGATACATCAGGGACAGTTCGCCGGCATCACGAGCGGGGAGCATCTGGACCTGAGCGACGCGACGCTTCGACTCGTCTGGAACCCAGCGGACGAACCGGAATCGGAAACATACGTCATCTACCGGTGGCCGGACCCGAGCCAGCGTAACTGAGCGGGCGTTTCGGCCCCGCTGTCGGACCGGCTCTCCTCACTCGGCCAGCGAGAGCGTGACCGCGTCGGTTTCGTAATCTTCGATGAACGACCCGGAGCCGCCCAGCGAGACAGTCCGGTCGCCGACGTCGACGACTAGCGTGTGTTCGATGGGGTAGGAGTTGGTCTGTGGCTCGGCGACGCCCTGTTTCGTCTCGACGACGGTCCCTTCGATGGTCGTTGTGTCGTCGTCCGCCTGTACTGCCCGTACTTCGGCGGAGACGTGGATGTCGTGGCCGGCGCGCAGGTGGAGCGTCGCCTGGAGGACGGCGTGGCGGAAGTCGTGGTAGGTGGCTGGGAGCGGGGCCGGGTCGGTGACGGTCTCCTCGGTGGCCATCAGCCAGTAGTTCCCGAGGAACGACCCTGACAGCACGGGGACGAGCTGTTGCTGGACGAAGGCGATGGCCCGCTGGTCGGAGTTAGTCCGTGTCACCATCTCCGCCGGGGAGACGAGGCCGAACTGGGCGTCGACGGTGAGCATTATCGGCATCGGCTGGTTCCAGGACCGGACCACGGAGGCCAGCCCGCGCACGTCGTCCGGTTCCAGGCCGTCGGCGCTGCTGACGACCAGCATCACGAGGACGCCGCGGTCGACAGCTGCGACCAGTTCCTCCGAGATCTCCGGGAGGTACTGCTGGGAACCGACAGCATGATCTCCCGTTCCGCGTTTCTGATGTACTCCGTGAGTCGCTTGATGACTGTCACCCGGGACTTGATGACGTCGAACTGCTGTGGTTCCCGCGCACTCGCCGAGTATCTGGAATCGAGCGCACCGCTCATCTCTTCGAGTCGGTCGGTCAGGGCGTCGATGACTTCCTCGGGCGGCCGAGCGCGTATCGTCGTGGGCACGACGTGGTCGTTGACCTCGATGAACCCACGGTCTTCGAGCGATTCGCTGATGCTGTAGACGTACCGTTTGGAGACCCCGGTGTCGTCGGCGATTTCACTGGCCGTGGCCTCGCCGCTGCCGAGAATCGACAGGTACGTGTCGACTTCCTTCTCCGACAGGCCCAGTTGCCCCAGCCTGTCCCTGAGAGTCGAATCGTCCATCTGTTCACATCTGGTAACGGCGGCGGATAACTGTGTTTCGGTGCTATGTGGCCCGCCAACGCCTCCGAAGCCGCCCCAATGGGCCGTATCGTCGACTGGCCCACACCGAGCTCACAAGAATGAAAAACTATTACACCATATTTTATATCCCCCGCAGTGGTGTCTCTCACCAATGACGCTCCGGACGGCACTTAACGACTTCAAGCGGACCCGGGACCGCCGCCACCAGTTCCCGGGCGAGTTCCGCTCTACGACGGGCACTTTCTCCGGACTCGACAGCCGGTTGGTGCACGTCGACAGCGATGGCTCACTGCGGGACTACTCCTATCCGCTGTGTGGGCTCACGGGGATCGACCGCTCGCGGTTCGGTATCGACACGGGTTCGACGACGTGGTTCGACGCCGACGCCGACCAGCGGTATCGTGGTGACGCTGGCGTCGTCGAGACTATCCACGACTGCGGCGACTGGGCCGTCGTCCAGACGGACTGCACTATCGAGCAGGCCCACGTCACCCGGTTCGAACTTCGCGGCGATGTCCCCGCCGACGTATCGCTTCGGGCGTTTGTCGATTTCGCACCCGACGGACGGGACGGCCAACAGAGCCTGCTGATGCACGGCAACACCGTCGAGGCCTACCATCGCTCCGAACACGACTTCGTCGGCGTCTCTACCGAACTCGACGCCGTTCAGGGCCAGATTCCCGAGCGGTTCCCCGAACTTGTCGACGACGACCCAGTCTCGTTCCCACGGGCGACCGGGGAGCGACGGTACGAGGACACGACGCTAACTGGCGGCGTCCTGCTGTCCGCGCCGTTCGTCGACGGTGGCGTCACGCTGACGACGCTGCTGACGGACGCGGACGACACCGACCGCGATACGGCGCTGTCGACCATCGACCGTCTGGTGAGCGACCACTACACTTCGGAGACACTGCTCGAAGCAGGGCAGGCACAGCGCCGCTGGAGCGTGCCCGCAGAGACGCCGAACCGGGAGAGTGTCGTCGCCGACCTCCGGGTCCTCTCGCTGCTTTCGGCTGCGAACGGGGCCAGAATCGCCGCGCCGGACTTCGACCCGTACTACGTCACCTCCGGCGGGTACGGCTATACGTGGTTCCGCGACGACGCCGAAATTTCGGCGTTCCTGCTCGAAGCTGACGGGACGTTCGACCTCGGATTATCGCCGTGGCACCAGCGTTCCGCCGCGTTCTACTGTCGCACGCAGCAACCGGACGGGAGCTGGCCCCACCGTGTCTGGCCCGGCGACGAGACGCTCGCGCCGGGCTGGGCGAACGCCCGGCTCGAAAGCGGTTCGGACGCCGATTACCAGGCCGACCAGACCGCAAGCGTCACCACCTTCCTCGCGACGTATCTCCGGACCGGCGAGCCGGCCGACCCGGAGTGCATCGAAGCCACGCTCGGACGTGCCGTCGAGAGCATCGACGACACGCTGGCCGACGACGGCCTCCCCATCGCCTGCCAGAACGCCTGGGAGAACATGCAGGGGCGGTTCACGCACACCGCTGCGACCTTCTTGCACGCCTACGCGGCCGTCGCCCGCGCACCCGTCTCCGCCGCGCTCCGGGATCACGCCCGTTCACAGGCCGAAACAGTGCTGTCAGCCCTGGATGCGCTGTGGACCGGTGACCGCTACGCCCTTCGCGAACACGACGGGACCATCGACGACCGACTGGACTCCGCGACGCTGGCCCTCCCCGCCGCCTGTCGCGTCGCCGCCGAGGCCATCGACCTGCCGGCGGCGACCCGTGACCGGCTCTACACCCACGTCGAGACGACACTCGACGGGCTGGAACGGGACACCGGCGACATCCGTGGTCTCATCCGCTTCGAGGGCGACGACTGGCGGCGCGGCTCGCAGGACCGCGAGAAAGTCTGGACCGTCTCGACGGCGTGGGGCGCAAACAGTGCCGCCCAGCTGGGTGCGCTCCTGCGTGACGCCGACGACAGCCGAGCGACGGCGGCCTACGCCCGGTCCCGGGACCTGCTGGACGAGATCCTTCCCGGTGGCTCGCTCGTCCAGTCCAGCGGCTACCTCCCCGAGCAACTGTTCGACGACGGGACGCCGGACTGTGGTACGCCGCTCGGCTGGCCCCACGCGCTCCGGCTGGCAACCGTCGCCCACCTCACTGACGCCGAGGCGCTCACTGCCGAGCCGCTGAGCGCCCGCGAGTGAACTGCCGAGCCGCTGAGTGCCCGCGAGTGGTTTTTTGTACGGACCGTGCTGCTCGCGCACTCGCAAACGTAGTAGATGGCCGTAGGGACTCTATAACTGATCGAAAACAGTGACTACGCCCGGACGCGGATCACTGACTATCGTCCTACTGCGGTGCTGCGACGGGCGCGTCCTCGCCGGCCGTAACCGTCTCGCCGGTCTCCGGGTCGAACAGGTGGACGGCGGATTCGTCGAACGACACCTGCACGCGGTCGCCGATGGCCGGCTCCACGTCAGTACTTACCCTGGCGATGAAATCCGGTGCGCCGTCGCCCTCGAACCCGGTTTTCGATTCGCCCAGATCGAGGTAGAGGTAGTTGTCGCTACCGATGGGTTCGAGCACGTCGACCGTCGCCGGAACGGCGTTCTGGTCGCCGCCGTCGCTGACGGAGACGTGTTCCGGTCGGATACCCAGCACGTACGAACCGCCTTCGATGTCGCCGAAGGCACTGGCACGGCCGCCCGTGAGGTCGTAGGAGAAGTCGTCGTGAGCACCAGTGAGCCGGATGCCGCTGCCGAGTGGCTCCGCGGTCACGTCGAGGAAATTCATCGAGGGCGAACCGACGAAGCCGCCGACGAACTGGTTCGTCGGGTTCTCGTACACCGTCTTCGGCCGACCGGCCTGCTGGAGTTCCCCGTCGTTGAGGATGACGATGCGGTCGCCCATCGTCATTGCTTCTTCCTGGTCGTGGGTGACGTAGACGGCCGTGATGCCGAGTTCCTCCTGCAGGCGCTGGATCTCCGTCCGCATCGTCGTCCGGAGCTTCGCATCGAGGTTGCTGAGTGGCTCGTCGAAGAGGAACACGTCCGGCTCCCGGACGATGGCGCGCCCGAGCGCGACCCGCTGTTTCTGCCCGCCGGAGAGCTGGTCCGGCGTGTCATCGAGCAGGTTCCCGATGCCCATCATCTCCGCCGTCTCAGTGACTCGCTCCTGCCGTTCTTCCTTCGAGAGGTCCGTGCTCATCCGGAGGCCGAAGGCCATGTTCTGCCGGATGGACTTGTGTGGGTACAGCGCGTAGTTCTGGAACACCATCGCCACGTCGCGCTTGCGGGCGTGAACGTCCGTCACGTCCTCGTCGCCGATGCGGATACGACCGCTCGTCGGCCGCTCAAGCCCGGCAATCATCCGTAGCGTCGTCGATTTCCCACACCCCGACGGGCCGACCACCGTTACGAACTCCCCGTCGTCGATGGACAGGTCGACATCGTCGACCGCCACGATGGAGCCACCGTCGAACTCCTTCCGGAGACCGTCTAGTTCGAGACTCGCCATTACACAGAGTCTCACACCCATCGCTAATAAGTTTGATGGGATTTTTCATAGAAGTTCTAGCGTCGCCGCAGATGAACTGGGACCTCCGCGAGGCCAGTCGGCTTAGCTGTCGATCTCCGCCGGGACCACGACGACATCTCCGACCTCGACCGCCCCGCCGCTACCGACCGGGTTGCCGCTGAGAAGGTCGGTGTCCCCGACTGGAGTGTCGAGCGAGACTGTCGCGGTCCCCTCGCCGAAGTGCAGAACGACCACGAGCATTTCATCGCCGTCGGTGCGCTCGTACGCGACGACGCTGTCCGGATCGCCCGTTTCGACGGTGTGTGGAACCGGGTGTACCTCGGGCGCGCGCAGTGCCCCGTGGTCCGCTCGCAGCGCCACCAGTCGCCGGTGGAAGTCGGTCAGTGCGTTGTCGCCGTCGTGCCAGCGCATCGTCCCGCGCTGTTGTTCGACGCCCCGTTCCTGGCCGGCGTAAACCATCGGCGTTCCGGGGAGCGTGAACGTGGCCCCGACGGCCGCCCGCAGTGACGCGGCTCCGCACTCGTCGAGATAGCGGTCCTCGTCGTGGTTGTCGACGTACCGCATGTGGGCGGTACGGTCGGGGTAGCCGTGCTCGGCCGTCGCGTCGAGCGCCTCGAACAGCGCCGACGCTGGTTCCTCGCCGGTCCCGATGTCGCGGAGCGTGTCGAACAGGTCCGTGTCGTAGTGAACGTCGAACTCGTTTTCGGCGAAGGCGGCGTCGCGTGGGACCGTCTCGTCGAGCAGCAGGAACTCGGGGTCGTCGGCTTTCACCCGCTCCCGGACTTCCTTCCAGAACCCGTGTGGCACGCCCCAGGCAACGTCACAGCGGAACCCGTCGACCACGTCGCGCCACTCGTCTACCACGTCGAGCATCCAGCGCCGCACCGCGAGCGAGTCGTAGTTGAGGTTCGGGATTCGCGTCCAGTTGAAGTAGTAGCCCGGCGCGTCCTCGCCCGCCCAGTCGATATCGGAGACGTCCTGTGACGCCGGGATTCGCTCGTAGTAGTCGGCGTACTCGGGGACACCGGCCCGGTGGAGCTGGAAGGCCGGATGGTCCCGCGAGCTGTGGTTTATTACCAGGTCGAAGACGACCCGAATCCCGGCGTCGTGGAGCCGGTCGACCAGCGATTCGAATTCGTCGCGCGTTCCCAGGTCTGTGGCGGTGTCGAAGAAGTCCGTGATATGGTAACCGTGCCGGGTCGGACTCGCCTGAATAGGGGTGAGCCACACCACATCGACGCCCAGCGACTCGATGTAGGGGACCCGCCGCTCGATGGCTTCGAAGGTCGTGTCGACGGTCTCGCCGGCAAACGACCGGACGAATATCTCGTAGATGGTGGCGTCGCCGGCCCAGGCCGGCGGGTCGGCCGGCCGTGTGACGGGCACTGTGCCGCCTGCGGTCGCGTTTCCGGTTCCACTGTCGCGTTCCACGACTAGCGTGTCCGCGACGCTGTGGCGCTCGGCGACGGCAACCGCGTGAACGCGGGCCATCTCCGGCAGGGCTTCGTGTGGCACCCGGAGTTCGTCGCCGTCGATGGTCACGGCCGACTCTTCCAGCGCGTCGCGGCCGTCGAGATAGAACTCGACTTCCGGTTCGCTCCCCGACGGGGCCGCGCGGGCGTCCGCCGAGACGACGAAGTCTCCGTTCACCGTCTCACCGGTGAGTTCGACCCGGGGGCGACCCGGTCCCTCGACGGTGACCTCGTCTGTCGCGGTCGACTCGAAGGAGCCATCGAAACTGAAGATCGCGTGGTGGGTCCCCGGTGGGAGGTCGGTTTCGATGACCCATTCGTCGCCGTCGCGCTCGGCCCAGTGTGTCCCCATCGTGAAATCGTTGAACGTCCCGATGACGATGGCGCGGTCGGCGACGGTGAGGTCGTCGGTACCGCCGTCGCAGTCGAAGTCCTCCGCCGTGACGCTGAACCGGGCCGTCTCGGTGATGCTCGGGAACGCCCGGACGACTTGCTCGTGTGTGCCGTCCGGTGCGGTTACCGCCGCTCGGTAGACGCCCGGCACGTCGGGTTCGAGGTGACAGACCGGGCCGTCGCCGAGCGCTGCCGTACTCGTCGCTGGCCGCTCGACTAACCGCCACTCGGCAGCCATGCCGGGGTCGGGCTGACGCGGGGCCAGTTCGACCGATTCGCCGACGGTGGCGAACCGTGGCGGGCCTGGATGGTGCATACGCCTACGGTACAGGGTCGGTACTGTGAGTGTTACGCTTCTGGTTGAAATTTAGAAAAGATATTACTTCGTTTATTCTCCTCTATCCGATCTGTTGAAACCGACACACGGCGAGGCGAATTCGCGCCGTTTCTCGAAATCTATCATCATTGTCTCCTTCTATTTCCGAATGATTTAAGTTATGAAGGACTATTTCATCCCATATCTATCCATGACAATGGAACGACGGACGGTGCTCAAACGGATCGGCGGTGTCGGGGCGGCTACGGCCTTGGCTGGCTGTAGTGTGCAAGAGCAGGGCAGTGGCGGCTCAGAGGGGGAAACGGCTTCCGGTGATGGTTCGGGCGATGGGTCAGGCGGCGGGAGTCAACAGTCCGGCGGGACCGCGACGGCGTGGTACCAGCTTCAGGACTCGGAGATACCCGCACGCGAGGACGCGATGGAGACGTTCGCGAGCGAGACGGAGTTCGGCGTCGACGGGTCGGACATCTCCAATATGGAAAAGAAGACCACGAGCGCGATTCCAGCCGGGCAGGGGCCGGAAATCTTCGAGTGGGCACACGACTGGGTGGGCGACTACTACCAGCGGGAGTTCGTCGTCGACCAGTCCGAGGAACTCTCCGTGAGCCTCGACCAGTTCACGGACGCCGCCGCCTCGGCCGTCCAGTTCGACGACGCCGTCGTCGGCCTCCCGCACTCGGCGGAGACGGTGACGCTCATCTACAACGCGGACATCGTCGACGAAGCGCCCGAGACCATCGACGACATGGTGTCGGCGATGGAGGAGTACTACGACCCGAGCAGCAGCCAGTACGGCCTCGCCGCGCCGTTTGACCCGTACTTCACGAGCGGGTGGATACAGGCCTTCGGTGGCTACTACTTCGACCCGGAGCAGGACCCGGCGCTCGGGCTGGATGCCGACGAAGCTATCGAGGGGCTCCAGTTCGCCCTCGACACCCTCCGTCCGTACATGCCCGACGACCCGAACTACGAACCGCAGGCCGCGACGTTCTCGGAGGGGAACGCCGCATTCGCCGTCAACGGGCCATGGTATCTGGCGACGCTGAACCAGAGCGACGTGAACTATGAGGTGGCGACGTTCCCTGCCATCGACGGCGGCGAGGTGACGCCGTACACCGGCATCTCGATGTGGTACTTCGCGGACGCGATGAGCGAGGGCGGAGCCGACGCCACGGCCGCCCGGAACTTCGTCGAGTGGTTCGCCACCAACGAAGACCACGCCACGCGACTCGCTAAGGAGCAGGGCGCGATTCCGGTGCTCGACAGCCTCGTCGGCAGCGACGAACTCCCCGACCACGTCCAGACGTACTCCCAGACCGTCAGCCAGGGGGTCCCGATGCCGACCGACCCGCGCATGAACAAGGTGTGGTCGCCACTGGAGAACGCGCTCATCGAGGCGTTCAACGGCGACGCGAGCGCCGAAGACGCACTGACGACCGCCGCCGAAGAAATCCGAAGCAACTGGGAGTGAGAAACGCCCATGAGTACGGTTTCACGGGCGGCGGACCGCATCGAGTCGGTCCCGTTTCTGACGCGGGACGACGCGTCGTTACTGCTAGTGCTCCCGGGGCTGTTCGTCTTCTCGGCGTTCATGCTGTTCCCGGTCCTCTACCTGCTGGGAATCTCCTTTACGAACGCAGAGCCGGCCAACCTGTTCGCCGGCGAGGGCGTCGTCGCCGTGCTCACGTTCGGCGACGCGCTGTTCGTCGGCCTGGAGAACTACGCCGACGTGCTGACCGACGGCCAGTTCTGGAACTCCTTCGGCGTCACCTGGCTGTTCGTCGCTACGAGCGTCACGCTCAAAATCGGGGCGAGCCTGGCCATCGCGCTTATCGTGACCAGTGAACTCGTCCGCGGCAAGCGCGTCCTGCGCTCGCTCATCATCTTCCCGATGGGCCTGCCGCCGATTTTCACCATCACGGTGTGGCGCGGCATCTTCAGCTCCGCCGAGTTCGGGCTGATGAACCAGCTACTGACCGCGTTCGGCGCGAGTTCGGTCGCGTGGCTGTCGGGCCGCTGGACCGCCTTCGTCGCGTACAACGTCACGGAGGCGTGGCTGGCGTACCCGTTCATGGTCATCATCACCGTCAGCGCACTCCAGGACGTGCCCGAAGAACTCCACGAGGCGGCCGTCGTCGACGGCGCGGGGTTCCTCGCACGCTTCGCTCATATCACGCTGCCGTCGATCAAACGGCCCGTGCTGTTCGCGTCTATTCTGACCTCCGCGGCCTCGTTCCAGCAGTTCCTCATCCCGTTCGTGTTCAACCAGGGCGGCCCGGCACGGGCGAACGAACTCATCGTCGTCTACGGCTATCGTGAGGCGCTGTCGTTCCAGCAGTACGGTCGCGGTGCGGCCATCAGCATCATCGCGCTCGCCTTCATCGGCGCGTTCATGTGGCTCAACGTCAAGAAAGGCAAACTCGCCGACGGGGTGAACGACTAATGCTCCTCGGTGCAATCGCCAGAAAGCTCGGCAACGATATCAAGACGTTCGCGACGATGCCCGGCCGGACGGTCCGCAAGTGGTCCTACACTGTGCAGGCCGTCCGTCGGGGCGAACTGCCCGCGTCCGAAGTCCTGAAGGTCATTCTCTCGACCATCGGCGCGACGCTGGTCGTGCTGGCACTGCTCTTCCCGATCTACTGGATTCTGATGGCGGCCCTCTCCGGCTCCGGAAGCTCGCTGTACACGTCCGAGAGCTTCTCGCTGTTTCCCACTAATCCGACGGTCAAACCGTTCATCTGGGTCATCGGTGACCTCATCGTGCCGTCGTACTCGATATCCGCCGCCATTCCGTTCACCGACCTCGCTTTCGTGTTCCAGACGCCGGGGATCGAGATTCTCGACGCCTCCGACTACGGCGTCGACCGCCCCTCGGAGTTCAAGCACTTCCTCTGGAACAGCCTCATGGTGGCGATTCCCACCGTGCTGATCGCGATGTCGCTCATCATTCCGGCGGCCTATGCCCTCTCGCGGCGGGAGTTCCTCTTCCGCCGGAAGATCCTGTTCCTCTACGTCCTGATGACACAGGTCGGGGGCGGTCTCGGCGTTGCCCTGCTCATCGGGATGTACGCACTGTACGTCCAGTTCGGCATCAACGACAGCAAACTGGCGCTTGCGGTGTACTACGCGGCGACCGCCGTGCCGTTCAACACCTGGCTGCTGAAGACCTACATGGACGGCATCCCGGTCTCCTACGAGGAGGCCGCCGTCGTCGACGGCGCGCCGCCGTGGCGGGTCGTCACCGAGGTCATCATCCCGATGTCGACCGCCGGGCTGGCAACGGTGTTCATCTTCGTCTTCCTCACCGGGTGGACAGAGTTCGTCGTCGCCCAGACGCTGCTGGGGACGGAGAACTACACGCTGCCGGTCGGCCTGTACGCGATGGTCGACGAGTACTCCATCCCATGGGCGCGCTTCTCCGCGTTCGCGCTCACCTTCGCCTCGCCGATCATGCTGGCGTACCTGTTCGCCCAGCGCTACATCGAGGGCGGCCTCTCCTTCAGCGGGATGGAGGGCTAAGCTGGCGCGACGCCGGCCGTCATCCAGCAGCCCTCGTAGGGTGCTTCGTCTTGTTTTCTGACCGTCCACCGGTAGCTCGACGTCGTCCCGTTCCCATTGACGACCGTCACCGGTTGTGACGCGGTGTCGCCGTCGCGGTCGAGCGGTCCGTACCGCACGCCGGTCGCGTTCAACAGCGGTTCGAACCCACTTCGAATGGTTCGGACGAAGTTCGAGTACGGCCCCGTCAGGTCACGGTTCGACGGGGACGCGAACTGCCAGGTCGTGTTGATGCCCTCGTTCGTCGCCGGGTCGTTGTTCTGCAGTGCAAGCACCTGGATGTGGACGACGAGCCCCGGCGGGCGCTCGCAGTTCGGTCGCAGTTCGAGGACCCGCGGCTGTGTCACCGCCGATCTGTTGGTGTCGACGGAGACGTTGCCCCAGTACTCCCGCCCGCCCGCTGCCGGTTCTACCGCTTTCGCGTCCTCTGTCGGCACGTCAGCGGGCGTTATCGTCGCTTTCGACTCCGTCGAGTCGCCGCCGCCGAAAAACGCACCGCAGCCCGCCAGTGCTACGACCGCGGCAAGTGCGACGAGCGCCAGCGACCGAACGGCTGTCATACCCCTGTATTGGGGTGACGCTCCTTCGATGTTCCGTCGCCGTGTACAGTGCCCATATCGCCTGTCAGCGGTCGATGCCGTCAGCCGAGCCGTTCCTCGACCGCGTCGACGTCGCTCGGTTCGTTGACGTTGTGACACCAGCCCTCCAGTTCGACCGCCTCGACGCGGTGGCCGGCGCTCAGTAACAGGTCGATTGCGTCGGTGAGTTCGTACTCGCCCCGCTCGGAAGGTCGCGTCAGCGCGCAGGCGTGGCCGATGGCCGGCTCGAACACGAAAAAGCCCCGCGTGACCAGCGTCGACGCCGGGTCCGACGGCTTCTCGACGAGGCCGGTCACCTGTCCCCCGTTGTCCGTCGTGACGACACCGGTCGTCTTGGCTTCGGCCCGCGACACGTCCTCGACGAGCAGCGTCGCGCTGGCGTCGGTCTCGAGGTGGTGCTCGATGGCCCCGTCGAGATTTGCCCGGCAAACGTTGTCGCCGTTCAGCACGACGAAGGTCCCGTCGACGGCTGTGCGGGCCTGTTCGAGCGCGTGCGCCAGTCCTAACTGTTCGTCCTGCCGGACGTACGCTATCGGCGTGTCCCGATACTGCTCTCCGTAGTGTGCCACGATGTCGTCGCCGCGGTAGCCGATGACGACGACCAGGCGGTCGACGCCGACTGACAGCAGCGTGTCGAAACAGTGTGTCAGCAGCGGCTTTCCGGCCACCTCGACCAGTCCCTTCGGCTTGTCTGCAGTGAGCGGTCGCATCCGCGTCCCTTCGCCGGCAGCGAGTACGAAGCCGTCCATATCCGGCCCCACGCTTGCGCCGGCTAAATGCCTGTGGGCGAGCGGGTTCTGTCCGTGGCCGCCAACCTTGACGCATGGCTGAGGAGTGTGACACCTGCGGCCGGTCGGTCACCGTCGACGAGGCGGTCCGCCGGGCGACCTTCGGTGACCTCGACAACGACCGCTGGCAGACGCTGTGCTGTCCGGACTGCGGTGCGCGGCTCCGGACAATATTCGTCGGGCCGGACTCCTGACGGGGAAAGAGACAGGTAGCAGCAGTGTGTGACTCTGACGCATGGAAGACGAAGCGTGGCGCTCGGTCGACATCATCCGGGACAACGACGGCGTACCGCACGTCCTCCAACAGAAGATGCTGGTGTTCACAAGCGGTGTCTCCGAGGAGTCGGCCGGCTACACGAAGCCAGCGATGGAACACCGGCTAGTACCGCTCAAGGAACTCACGAAGTTCGGGCAGTCGTAACGAACAGCCGCCGGAACAGTCTGCGCCGCGGCCGATAGCTCGGACGCTGGACCGGTTGGACAACGAACACCTCGGGATACACTTTTGCGCCTATCCGAACGAGTATCGATAATGGCTGAACCGCTGTACGTCGGTGTCGACCGGAGCGACGAGTCCTGGGTCGCTGTGGCGCTCACCGGCGACGGGTTCGACCACGCGTCGGTGTTCGACAGTATCGGCGAATGCTGGTCAGCGTACGAGGAGCGCGCTCGGCTGATTCTGGTCGGAGTGCCGATTGGGCTCGTGGAATCCGGTGATCCGGACCGCCGGTGTGACGAACTCGCCCGGTCGGTGCTCGGCGAGCGGAGCGCGGCAGTTCGCACGCCGCCGGTACGAGAAGCGACCCGGAAACAGCGCTACTCGACGGCCAACCGCGTCCACAGGCGCAAGACCGGACAGGAACTCTCTGAGCAGGCGTTCGCACGTAGCGACAGCCTCGCCCGGATCGATGAACTCTTGCAGGAACTGCCCGAGGCTGCCGCAGCCATTCGGGAATCCCACCCAGAGGTCTGTTTTCGGGCCTTCGGCGGCGAGCCGCTTAGCTACTCGAAGCGCACCGCCGGGGGATATGCCGAGCGGATGCGGATTCTCGCACATTACGACCGCGACGCCGCCCCGACGGTCCAGAAAGCCGCCGAAGCGACCGGTGGCACGGCAGTGGCCGTCGACGATGTACTGGATGCCGTCGCCCTCGCGTACACAGCACAGCCGGGCGACAGGGAGTTGTACACGCTGCCGCCCGAGCCGCCGCGAGATGCGGCGGGGCTGCCGATGGAGATCGTCTATCGGGCGGCGTCGCCACTGATCACGTCGTGACGTGTTCCGGCGAGCGCCGTCGCTCGTCGTGGGTTATGTGCATGCCAGCGACACTGCCGTGTACGCTACACCGCGACCGCTGACAAGTGATTATAGTGCTAGACTGTAGACAGAAGCCGTCTTACAGTCGCGTGAGGTTGGTCGCACGCGGACCCTTGTCCGCCTGCTCGATGTCGAACTCGACTTCCTGCCCCTCTTCGAGGTCAGGGCCGCCGACGTCTTCCATGTGGAAGAAGACGTCTTCGTCCGCATCGTCGGTTTCGATGAAGCCGTAACCACCAGTGTCGTTGAAGAAGTCGACAGTGCCTTCCGCCATTGTTAGAGCCTCGTGACGTTGTTGGCGCGCGGACCCTTGTCCGCCTGCTCGATGTCAAATTCGAGCTCCTGTCCTTCCTCGAGGTCCGGGCCGCCGATGTCTTCCATGTGGAAGAAGACGTCCTCGTCCGCGTCCTCAGTGTCGATGAAACCGTAACCGCCAGTGTCGTTGAAGAAATCAACCGTTCCTTTCGCCATTGCAACCAAAGAGATGCCAGCACCACGGATAACAGTGTCGGTACGATGCTCTGGTGGGAAACAGAAAGATCCGACCGCTGTCTGGCGATTAGGGGGTGTGTAATACTGTCATGGCACATGCGCCGCCGGCTCTCCCGGCTGGCTATAGACGCCACGGCGTCGCGTTCGGTCTTACCGGATCACTAACCAAATGGAATTAGCCGTTCGAGCACAAGTCATAATTATGTACCGTGGTGCCCGGGCCCGCCTTGCGCCGTGGCTGCTTGCTGGCTTCGGACTCGCGTTCACAGGTGCGGCCATCGTCTGGCACCTCGGTATCGAGACACAGCGTATCGGACAGGTCGGCGGCCCTGCGCTCGCGTTGGCCCTCGACGGGCTACTGCCGCTGGTGCTAGTGTATGGCAGCTATCGCCTCGTCTCGTCGTCGACACCGGGTGCGCAGATCTGGACCGTCTTCGTCTGGAGCGTTGTCGGCAGCGCTGCGGTCGGGGCTATCATCGGTTTGAGCGTCTTTATCCGCATGATGGAGGGTCGAACAATCGCCGAACCGGTGTTCGTCACCCTGTTGGCGATGGAGACGGGCGCTGTCACGGGACTCATCGCGGGCACGCTTGCGGTTCGGGCCCGTCAGGATGCCAGTCGGGCGACCCGAACCGCGAACACGCTGTCGTTCGTCAACGACCTGTTTCGACACGATATCGCGAACGGACTCGTCGTTATTGATGGCCGCGCGACGATCATTCGACGGAACGCCGACTCGGACACGGTTCAAACGGCAGCGGACGCGATCCACGAGCAGGTAACCGAACTCGATAGCTTGGTCGACAACGCCGGGGCGGTCGTTGAGACCCTCAGTTCCGACCCGGCATTCGAACCGACCGACATCGTCGGGATTGCCGAGGCGGTGATACAGCGAATCGAGCAAACACATCCCATCACCATCGAACTTCAAGCCCCGGACAGCGCAATGGCATACACCAACGAGGCCGCTCGCCCGGTTCTCCGGAACCTCATCGAGAACGCTATCGAACACGGGACGCCGGCAGCAGAACTCTCCGCCGAGGGGACCGCGACGGACGGAACAGCGCTGCCGAGCGAGGCACAGCGGGCGGAGACGACAGAGTTGACGGGAGACAGATATCATCAGCCATCGGTGTTTGTCGCGATCCGGGAGACCGACGACGATGTCGAGACCCACGTCGTCGACGACGGACCGGGGATTCCCGACGACCGGCGTGACAGCGTTTTCGACCCGCGGGCGGGCGACACGCACGGCGGTGGGCTCCATCTCGTCGAGACACTCGTTACGAGCTTCGGCGGCGATATCTCCCTCGCCGACACCGCCAGCAAAACCGACGCGCCCTTCCCCGACACCGCCCTAGACGGCGCGCACTTCGTCGTCGAACTCCCGCGGGCATGACACCAGTCCGCACGACCGACGTTTCTTGATTGTGGGAGGCACAGTGAGGCGTATGTTCCCTCGCTTGCGCGCACAGGGCCCGACCGTACTCATCCCGCTCGCGTGGCTGCTCGTGGGGCTGGCTCATCTCGATGTGGTCACTGACCGGACGGTGCTGGTGTTTCACGTCGTCGCTGCCGTCCTCATCGCTGCGTTCGCCGTCCTTTCGTGGGACGAGATGGAGACGGGCGTCCTCCGGGTCTGGCGCGACATTCTCCTCGTCGGCCTCCTCCTGACCGTCGGCGGCATCGTCGGCTTGCTCTACGCTCCGCTTCGGATCCCGTTCCTGACGACGACGATACTGGGATGGATGGTCGTTCCGGGCGTGGGTCTCTACCACACTGGCAAGCGCGTTCCAGCAGGCCAGCGGGCGTACATGGCCGGAGCAGTATTGAGCGTTCTCGGTGGGGCGGTCTACGCCAGTGCGCTGTTCCCGCCGGCGGAAACCGCGTTGCTTGCCGGCATCGGGCTTGCGCTGGTCGGCCAGACAGTCGGTATCGCACAGGCGGTTCGCCAGCCAGACGAGATTGACTCAGGCTAAGGCAGCGTCGAGCTTCTCCACCGGATGCGGCGGTTCGCCGTCGCTTTCGTCCCAGTCGTCCAGTTGCGTGCGACAGGACGCGCCGGGCGCGACCACAGTGTTGCCGCGACTCTCTCCAATCTGGTCGAACAGAATCGAGCCGATGGCCTTGCTCATCGAGAAGTGCTCGGCCTCGTAGCCGAAGGAGCCGGCCATGCCACAGCAGCCCGAGTCCAGCGGGTCGACGTCATAGCCGGCCCGCCGGAGGACGCCGACGGCGTGGTGGTCCTTCTTCGTCGCCTTCTGGTGGCAGTGGCCGTGGTAGGTCAGCGTCTCACCAGGGGCGTCCCAGTCGGCCCCCTGGTCCAGCCGGAAGGTGTCGAGATACTCACAGACGCCGTAGGCGTTGGCCGCGAGCGTTGCCACGTCCTCGCCAGAGAGCAGGTCCAGATAGTCCGACTGGAACATCACGGCATCAGAGGGTTCGACCAGCACCACGTCCCAGCCCTCCTCGATGGCGGGCACGAGCGCGTCGACGTTGTCCCGCGCAGTCGCCCGGGACTGGTCCAGAAAGCCCTTCGAGTGGGCCGGTCGCCCGCTGTCGGTCTGGTCGGCCAACTCGACGTGGACGCCCGCGGCTTCGAGGACGCGGACGGCGGCTTTCCCGACCTCGGGGTGGCTGTAGTTCGTGTACGTGTCGGGGAACAGCAGGGCTTGCCGCTCGGCTTCATCCGCCGGGACTTGCGGACCGCGCTCGTCGAACCAGTCCTGTAGCGTCGTGCGCTGGAAGCTCGGCAGCGTGCGGTCGGGGGCGATACCGACCGCCTTCTCCAGCACCGTTCGAGCGCCCGGCACCTTCGTCGCGAGGTTCGACAGTGGCGCAAAGGCGCTGCCCAGACCTGCCAGTGCGTCAACGTTGGCGAAGATTCTGTCTCGGATGCTGGAGCCGTGTTCCTGGTGGTAGGCGTGGGTCACCTCGGCTTTGAGCTTCGCCATGTCGACCTCGCTCGGGCAGTCCTTCGCACACCCTTTGCAGCCGATACAGAGGTCCAGCACCTCGTGCATGAACTCCTCGTCGGTGGGATCGTCCGGCAGGTCGCCGCTCATGGCCTGCCGGAGCATGTTCGCGCGGCCCCGGGTCGTCGTCATCTCCTCCTCGGATGCGCGATAGGTCGGGCACATCACGCCGCCGGTGGTCTCCTGCGGGCCGCGACAGCCGCCACAGCCGTGACAGAGTTCGACCATCCCCTGCATCCCGTTGTCGTTGTCCCACTCCAGCGCGGGGTCGAAGCCGGCGTCGAACTCATAGGCCGGGTCGAATCGGAGGTTCTCGGTCATGTCGACCGTGCGTGCCCGCTCGGGCATCGCGCCGGACTCGACCTCGCCCGCGTCGACACCGACGACCTGCCCGGGGTTGAGCAGCCAGTCGGGGTCGAACACCGACTTGAGTTCCTGGAAGGTCTCCCAGAGGTCCGCGCCGTAGAGCTTCTCGTTCCACTGCGTGCGGGCGCGGCCGTCGCCGTGTTCGCCCGAGACGCTCCCACCGTATTTCACGACGAGGTCGGTCACTGCGTCGGCGATGGACTCCATGGTCTCGACGCCCTCGACTGTCTTTGTGTTGATGAGCGGGCGGATGTGGAGCACACCGGGGCCGGCGTGGGCGTAGAAGGAGGCGAAGGTGTCGTGTTCTTCGAGAATCTCCTGGAAGTCGGCGACGTACTCCGGGAGGTTCTCGGGCGGGATGGCGGTGTCCTCGATGAACGAGCCGTGTTTCTCGTCGGTCGTCCGCGAGAGCAGGATGGGGAGGCCGGACTTGCGCATCTTCCAGAACTTCTCGCGTTTTGCCTCGTCGTGGGCCTCCATGGCGTCGAACGCCCGCACCGGCGCGTCGACGACGGTCCGGCCATCTGTTGGGGCAGCGATCGAATCGACGCCGTTCGTTCGGTCTGCCAGGAGGTCGGCGACCTTCCGCCGGCCGCTCTCCGCGTCGTCGGCGTAGAACTCCACGATGAGGACCGTGCGAGTCCCCTCGGGCAACATGCCGACCACGTCCTCGAACTCGGCGGTGTCCCGGGCCAGGTCGATGAGCACGTCGTCGAGCACCTCGACGGCCGCCGGGTCGTGTTCGAGGATGTCCGAAACGTCTTCCATGGCCTCGATGAGCCCCTCGTAGGCGAGCAGGGCCATCGACTTGGTCTCGGGAATCGGCTCCAGGGACACCTCGGCCTCGGTGACGATGGCAAGCGTCCCCTCGCTGCCCGCCAGCAGCGACGCGACGTTGACAGTCCCGTCCTGTGCATCTCCGAGGACCCAGTCGAGGTTGTACCCCGAGACGTTGCGCTTCAGGTCCGGGTAGTGGCTCGTAATTTCTTTGCCTTCCTCGGCGAGTATCCGCTCGATTTCGGCGTAAATCCGGGCTTCGAGGTCACCGTCGGGGTCCGCTCGGTCGCGCAGTTCCTCGCGGGTGACCTCGCCGAACGTGGTGACGGTGCCGTCTGCGAGGACGACCTCGCACTCTTCGATGTAGGCGTCGGTCTTGCCGTACTGCAGGGAGTGTGCGCCGGTGGAGTTGTTACCGATAGCGCCGCCGAGCACGCTCTTGTCGCCCCACGCGGGGTCCGGCGCGAACTTCAGCCCGTGGTCGGCCAGCTCCCCGTTCAGGTCGCCGAGCTTGATGCCCGGCTGGGCTCGCGCTCGCCGGTCGTCGGGCCGGGCCTCGACGAGGTCGTTCATATACCGTGAGAAATCCAGCACGACGGCTTCGTTGACGGTCTGGCCGGCAAGGCTCGTCCCGCCGCCGCGGGGCAGGACCGGAATCTCTCGCTGGGCACAGTAGGACATGACCGCGGCTACGTCATCGGTCGACCGCGGATAGACGACGCCGATAGGCAGCACCTCGTAGAGGCTGGCGTCGGTCGCGTACAACTGTCGCGAGTACTCGTCGAACCGCACCTCGCCGTCAATGCGCGCTCGCAGGTCGTCGACGAGGCCCGACCGGGCGACGGTGTCGTTCTGGTAGTCGTAGTTCGATACCTCGTCAGCCGAAGGATCTATCCGGGTGCCGGAATCGGTTGCCATGGTGTGTCTCGTTTCCAGTCGCCCGGCCACCGACGGACCGGGTACTCGGCGGTTTGCTCTGGCTGTTCTAGCTGTACGCCTGCCAAAACAGTTCCGCTACGGTAGCCCATGAGGCACTTTTGACCCGGTCGAGCGTCTGCCCGGGGCACGCGCTTCTGTCTCCCTGTGATAGCACATGTTACGCAACTGTTAATATCAGTACTAGCCTATATAAGGTGATTATGACACACAGCAACGATCCGTTCGAGACGATGCTCCGACTCTTCGCACAGACGCGACGGTCGATGATGGACGACAGCCAGAGTCGCTGGACAGACGACAGTTTGGGCCGCCGGATGGGTGACGATTCGAGACACCGGATGGACGACAGTCCGGGACTCCGCGCCGACCGACCGTCCACGGACGTACGCCGGAGCGGCCACCGCCGGCCCGGTATCGACACGAACCTCCACGTCGACGAGACCGACGACGGATACGCCGTGATGGTCGACCTCCCGGGCTTCGAGCGCGACGACCTCGTCGTCCGCTTTGAGGACGGCGTCCTCAGCATCCAGGGCGAGAGCACGGTCGCTGAAGAGACCAGCGACGGCGCTCGCCGCCACAGCCGACGGGTCGCCGAACGGGTCACTGTTCCCGAACCGGTCGTGGACGACGACATCACCGCCACCTACCACAACGGCGTTCTCGAAATAACGCTGCCGCGCGCGGACGACGCCGACGACTCGAACCGGATCGAAATCAAATAGACTCGCTTTTCGGTTGTTGTCTGCCGACGTTACACGACTGTCCCAGTGAGAACGCCCTTAACAACCTGCTATCCCGGTATTAGTCAGCTACTGCTGCTCTCTTATCGCCTCTATAGTTTCGTGCGACCGCCGGGGTCTCCGTGCTGTGAGGCCGTAATATGTCCGACGCGACCTGGGACGTTCAGGACGGCGCAATCGTCGAGCGGCCGCGGAACGTCCGGAAACACCCGCTGTTGCACCGAATCTACGAGCGACACGACGAGCTACTAGCCGAACAGCTCCCGCCCGGCCGGACGCTCGAACTCGCGTTCGGCCAGCATATGCATCCCCGCGCCGATGTCGGACTGGAAGGCTGGCCGTCGAACGTTGAAACCGTCCGCAAGCCAGCGCTGGCTGGTGACGCCCGAGCGCTCCCGTTCGCAGACGATTCCTTCGACGCTCT
The DNA here is from genome assembly GCF_009741785.1 of Haloarcula sp. CBA1122. NCBI lineage: Archaea > Methanobacteriati > Methanobacteriota > Halobacteria > Halobacteriales > Haloarculaceae > Haloarcula > Haloarcula sp. CBA1122. Next base: position 23,040 of record NZ_WPCB01000010.1, on the reverse strand, counting down.
CATCGGCCGCCGGTTCCTCCACCACGTCCCGCCCGCGGACCGTCCGGAAATCATTCGCGAATCCGCCCGCGTCCTCCGCCCTGCGGGCCGTATCGCTCTGCTCGAAGGGACGCCGGGGCTGTACCGGCGACTCACCAAGGGTGTCGCGTTCCGGCTGGGGCTGCTGGAGGAAGACACCGACATCTACGGCCACCTCTCGGAGACCGCCGTCACCGACCTCGTATCCGAATCGTTCGAAGTCGCCGAGAAACGGACGCTCGGATCGCCGTTGATGCTCGCGAGCATCTCCGAGTCGGACGCGTCGGCGCGGCTGCTCAACCTCTACGAACGGACGCAGTTCGTCAAGTGGTGGACGCTCGTGGTGGGCGAGCGTCCCGAATCCGGAGCGTGACTACAGGTCGACAGTCACGCGCAGTTCGCTGTCAGTGATCGTTCCGATGGCGTCGGCGGCGACCTCGATATCGTCCTCGTCGGCGTCACCGAACCCGAGCCCCTGCACCCAGGCCTCGGTGAGGTCCGGATCCGGTTCGACGTACGCGACCTGTCCCTTCGGGTCGACCTCGGTCACGATGCCGATCTGCTCTCCCTGTGCGTCCATGAGGAACTTCCCCTCGTCTTCTGTCGATAGTACTGCCATTCTGTGTGACATTTCTGGCCGGGCTAAGTAATAAACGTCGGTTGCGCCACTCGGTCTACCTGCGTACCGACGCCCGCTGTCGGGCGGTTCCAAGCGCTAGTACCGCGAGAAGTTCTCGTCGGGGTAGACCCCCTCGTCGGTGATATCGACAACATCCAGCGTCGCCAGCCGACTGAGGCGGTCTGCCGCGTCACCCTCGTCGACGCCCAGTTCCACTGCCCGCGCCAGAACGCGGTCTCGGCTGGGTACAGACTCAATGAAGCCGTCGCTGTCCGTCTCTGTTTCCTCTGCGATAATTGCCTTCAGGATGGCCCCATGTTCACGCTTCGACGGCGTGGTGCTGTCGCCGGTCCAGTCCACGCTCAGCGTCCCGTCCTCGTTGACGTGGGAGACGACGAATCCGTCCGGCAGCGCTTCCGTCACCGTCGCCACCAGCGCCGCCCGGTCGAGTCGCGCCTCGAACCGGAACCGCTTACCGTCTTTGGACTGCCCGAGATTCCCGACGTTCGCGCCCGCTTCTGCTATCGCCTCCGAAACCGCGTCGGCAAGCCGGTCCTGCACTGCCGCCGCGACGGCGTCCCGCTCCACACTGAGGGCCGCGAGTTCGTCTGTCAGGGTCGCATGGCGCTCCATCTGCTCGTGTGCTGGCTCCTCTGTCATACCCATGCTACTTGTCGCCACGGAATTACCTGTTCCGGCGGTCGGCCGCAATTCAAACCGACCTCAATCCCGTGTAAATCAGCTTAATTCGGCCAAAAACGACGGTAAGACGGGCTGACGGTGTTCCTGCATGAAGTGGCGTGGGGCACTGGATGGAACCACAATGAAAGTCGAACGCATCACGCTCTCCGGAGTCGGGGCGGTCCTGCTCCTCACGGCCGTGGCCGTCCTCACGCCATCGCTGACACTCGGCCTCGTCGACTGGCACAGCGTGTTCGAACTCCTCCTTTGGGGAACGACGGTCCTGTTCGCCACGTCCGCGCTCATCTGGCTCGTGCTCACCTACGTCATCGGTGCTGGCTATGAACCGCCGGAGCCCGTCCACGGTGGCGACGACATCCAGGTCCGCATCCTCACCGTCGATGCCGCAGATGTCGTGCAGGCGACCGTGGACTCACTGCCCGTGACCTTCGACGACATCCGCGTCATCGCCGAGACGGACATCGACGTCGACGGCGCAACCGTCCACGCCGTCCCCGACGGGTTCGACTGTGCGGCCGTCCGCAAGGGTCGCGCCATCGAGTGGGCCCGTCGCACGCTCGACCACGACCGGGAGTTCGTGCTGTATCTCGACGAAGACAGCCACATCGAGTCCTTCGAGGGGCTACCGGACGCGGATATCGTCCAACTCCGCGAGGAGCCCCGCCGCACCGGGTCGGTACTGTCCTATCTCGCTGACGTCTATCGGATGGGCGTCCAGGTCGAACAGCGCGCCTTCGCCCGCCTCTCGATCCCGCTGTTCGCGTGGGGCGGCGGCATCGCCGTGAGGCAGTCCGTCGAGGACGACGTGACCTGGAACCGCGAAACTATCGTCGAGGACACCGCGTTCGTCTGGGCGGCCGCCCAGCGACTCGAGGACTTCTCGTTCGAGCTCGCGACGGCCACCTGCCGCAACGAAGCTCCGCCGTCGCTGACCGAAATCACTCAGCAACGCCGCCGCTGGGCCGCCGGCAACCTCGAAGCATCGACAGATCTGCCTGTGGGCTACCAGCTAGTCACTCGTGTCCGGAACTACGCATGGGCGCTCTCACCGATTGTCACGCTCATCGTCGTCCCGCTGTCGGTTCTCGGCGTCGGCGTTGGCTCTAGTGGCCTGTTTACGCTTGCCTCGGTTACGCTTGGGCTGCTGACGTTCTTCTGGTATCTTCGCGGCGTTCAGTACTACGGCCCGGACAAAACCGAGTGGCTGCTGGCTGCCCCACTTGCCCCGCTTATCACTGTCGTCCACTCGATGGGTACTGTCGCCGGCATCCTCGACCCACCCGAAGGGTTCCGCGTCACGGAGAAGGTCGGCAACGGGTAACCCCTCGCTTCAGTCGCTATCTAGTACTCTCGGTGTTTGATTACAGGCAGCCTGTCGTAACGCAACTCTCGGCTCCCCGCTCGCAGGGACGGGGACAGCTCGATCTTCAGTCGAGTATAAAAGTTACGCGAATGGAAACCGCGTAGAATCGGGATGCCGCCTCCCGAATTGTGAACTACGCCGAGACATTCCTGCTCGCTTCGCTGCGCGGGCTGTGACTCGTCTCGTTCAAATCCGCTCGGTTCGCACACTGGATTCTGACGGTTCGCTCCGCTCACCGGTCAGAACCACAGAAGTGCCGCCTCCCGGATTTGAACCGGGGACAGCTCGATCTTCAGTCGAGTGCTCTCCCAGTCTGAGCTAAGGCGGCGTGCACTCCAAGCGATGATGAGGGTAGAAAAAAGCATTTCGAAAGCGGGCGCAGGTTCTGTGGGGTCGGCCGGGCGGTTCGACCGCCGATTACGGGAGGAACAGGTCCGCGCTGTCGAACGTCTCGCCACAGTCGTCGCATTCGTATTCGGTGCCGTTAGTCGTCGAGACGTGCCCGCTGCAGGCCGGACACGTCGAGCCATCTATCATGCCACGCACTACCACCACTCCGGATATATGGATTACGGGCGACTATCAATCGAGATAGACGCTCTGGTACCTGGGTCATGATATCGTGCGCGACTGGCAGGAATCGAATCCACAGGGACCATCCGCTCCTCACGTCCGTTCGTCGCAGGATGGGTCCGGGCGTCCTCGTGAGCGAAGCGAACGAGGGCTCGGGAGAGCAGTGCTCTCCCGGCGGATTCGAACCACGGTCACTCCGCGCTGCTTCGTTCCCTGATTCGAACCGCCCGGCCGAATCACACATGCGGCGCTCGGAGGTGAGCGCCGCGAGAAGTTCAGTGGGTCCGGGCGGATTCGAACCGAAGCCAGACGTGCTCACTGCGTTGCGCGCGACTGGCAGGAATCGAATCCACAGGGACCATCCGCCCCTCACGTCCGTTCGTCGCAGGATGGGTCCGGGCGGATTCGAACCACCGGCCTCGGCCTTGTAAAGGCCACGTCATAACCAACTAGACCACGGACCCGTATGCCACCGTTTTCCATCGGCAGGAATAACGCTTTCTCTCTCGGTCGACAGTGGGCACCGACAGTATTACCCACGGCCTGCCCCTCACACGGGGTATGCAGCGCCCCGCTGTGATTGTTCTCGGACTCGTCGGCCTCCTCGTCGCGGCTGCCGTCGTTCTCCAGACTGGCCTCTGGATCGAGGTACTCGGGACCGGCGAGTACGAGGAGGGCACAGTGACGGTTCGGGAAGCCTCGGACGCGGCGACACCGACCGCGACACAGCCTTCGACGGATACTTCGATGCCGGAGACGACCATCGCGGCCCGTGAACAAGAGGCTGGGGAACCGCTGGGGACGGTCGAGGTTCGCATCGCACAGACGTTCGATCAGCGGTACGTCGGCCTGAGCAACACCGAGTCGCTTGGGCCAAACGAAGGAATGCTGTTCGTCCACGACGAGGCGGGCCAGTACACCTACGTCATGCGGAACATGTCGTTCCCGCTTGACATCATCTTCATCGACGCCAACGGCACTATCACGACCATCCACCACGCGGCGCTCCCGCCGGAGGGGACCTCCGAGAGCGGCCTGACAGGCTACGCGGGGCGGGGCAAGTACGTCCTCGAAGTGAACCGCGGGTGGACAAACCGGACCGGCGTTGCGGTCGGCGATCGGGTCGAACTGCCGCCCGAAGCCACGTAGCCCGACGGCCTTTTGCGGGTTCAGCCCCTGAATTCGATAATGGATTTCGACGCGGGTTCGGACGACGACGTGTTCGAAGACGCCAGGGAACGCGTCGACCGGCCGATGCTTCGACTGTTCACCGGTTACGGACAGGGCCACTGGGGAGCGTTCGTCGTCGGCCTCTGCAGTTCTATTGTCGCTCGGATGCTGGACCTACTGCCACCGATCCTCTTGGCGCTGGCTATCGACGCTATCTTCCTACAGGAGGCCGAATACGGCCTCTTCCTGATACCCGACGCCTGGATTCCCAACGGGCAGGGGCCACAGCTGTGGCTCACTGCCGGCATCATCGCCGCCTCGTTCGGCCTCGGGGCCGTCTTCCACTGGAGTCGGAACTGGGGCTGGAACAAGTTCGCCCAGCACGTTCAACACGCCGTCCGCACCGACACCTACGAGACGATGCAGCGGCTGAACATGGACTTCTTCGCCGATAAGCAGACCGGCGAGATGATGTCGGTGCTGTCGAACGACGTGAACCGGCTGGAGAAGTTCCTCAACGACGGCCTCAACTCCGCTTCGCGGATGATAATCATGGTCGTCGGCATCGCCACGTACCTGTTCTACATGAACTGGCAACTGGCGCTGGTCGCGCTGTTGCCCGTCCCGATTATCGCCGTGTTTACAAAGCGGTTCATCGACGTTATCCAGCCGAAATACGCCGAGGTCCGGTCGACGGTCGGCAAGCTCAACTCCAGACTGGAAAACAACCTCAGCGGCATCCAGATAATCAAGACCGCCAACACCGAGCCGTACGAGGCCGACCGAGTCGAGGACACCTCTGAGGACTACCTCGACGCCAACTGGGACGCCATCGAGACGCGTATCACCTTCTTCCCTGGCCTCCGGCTCGTCTCGGGCATCGGCTTCGTCGTCACGTTCATCGTCGGCGGACTGATGGTCACCGGGCAGGCACCCGGGCCGCTGACGGCGAGCCTCTCCCGCGGGCAGTTTGTCGCCTTTATCATCTACACGCAGCGGTTCGTCTGGCCGATGGCGCAGTTCGGGCAAATCATCAATATGTACCAGCGGGCCTACGCCTCCGCCGAGCGCGTATTCGGGTTGATGGACACGCCCGGTCGCCTCGAAGAGGCCGAGGACGCGCCGCCGCTTGCCGTGACCGACGGTCGCGTCGCGTACGAGGACGTGGCCTTTAGCTACGATGGCGACGACGAGCCGGTGCTTTCGGACATCTCATTCGAGGCCGACGGCGGCGAGACAGTCGCCCTCGTTGGCCCGACCGGCGCGGGGAAATCAACCGTGCTGAAGCTCCTGCTCCGGATGTACGACGTTGACTCCGGCACGGTTCGCATCGACGGCCAGAACGTGCAGGACGTACAGATACAGAGCATCCGTCGCGCCATCGGCTACGTCAGTCAGGAGACGTTCCTGTTCTACGGCACCGTCCGCGAAAACATTGCCTACGGGACGTTCGACGCCACCGACGAGGAAATCGTCGCCGCCGCGAAAGCCGCCGAGGCCGACCAGTTCGTCCGCAATCTCCCGGACGGCTACGACACGATGGTCGGCGAGCGCGGCGTCAAGCTCTCGGGCGGCCAGCGCCAGCGCATCGCTATCGCCCGGGCGATTCTGAAAGATCCCGAAATTCTCATCCTCGACGAGGCGACCAGCGACGTGGACACGGAGACGGAGATGCTCATCCAGCGGTCGCTTGACGACCTGACCGCCGACCGGACCACGTTCGCCATCGCCCACCGTCTCTCGACGGTGAAAGACGCCGACACGATTCTCGTCGTCGAGGACGGCCGTATCGTCGAACGGGGGAGTCACGACGACCTGCTCGCCGCGGACGGCCTCTACGCCAACCTCTGGGCGGTTCAGGCCGGCGAAATCGACGAACTCCCCGAAGAGTTCGTCGAGCGTGCGATTCAGCGACGGGCGCGGACGGATGCTGATGACTGAAACGGTGAGAACGCAATGTTCGAACCGTCAGTTATCAGCAGTTGCCGACGACTGAAGCGGTGAGGACGCCATGTCTGAGCCGTTTGGCTCTGTTAACAGCCGCTTCTCCAGACCTAAAATGGGCTGAAACAGCCGGTCGCTGAAGGGTGTATCCTCCCAGACTCAACCTCTATCCTGTCACTTTAGCTTGACAGTGCCAGCTGGGCCATACGATGGGCTACAGCACACTCTCACAGCTTAGGCAGCAGTTCCGCCGCTATCGCCGACCGACCCTCGCGTGACAAACAGATACGAAACGACGAACGAGACCACAAACAGCGGCGGGAGAGCCAGAACTTGCATCATCGGGTCTGGCGGTGTGACGAACGCGCCGACCACGAACGCCAGAAGGACGGCCAGCGAGTAGGCAGTGACCACCCGTTCACGCCGGTCGGCTGGCTCCGTGCGCGGCTCCCAGTCGTTTCGGACGTAGCGGACCCAGACATAGTAGACCAGGCCAAAACCCGTATACAGAAACAGGAACGTCCAGAGAGTTGAGCCGTTACGTGCGCTGGCCTCCGCACGGGCCCAGTAGCCCAGTGCGATCAGATTTCCAAGGATGATGGCGACCGAAAGCGCGAAAGCAGCACCCATAAACGGCTGTTCACCGGCGAACGGGGCGAATTGCACAGATTCAAGTTGTTCTTAGACACGCATAGACTTTCTGTGAAAAGATAGACACCGTCCGCTGGCCAAATAGCAACATCTGTCCGTTAGCAGCGGTTGCCGACGACAACAGCGACGAGAACACCGGTTTCTCGTCGGCCGGGCACAAACGATTATTACGCATTGTGTTGTAATGCTATCACATGTCAACCACGTACCTCGCTAGCATGGCACTGATGGGTGCGTTAGTGGTGGCGGTGGTCACATGGATGGTCCGCGGGCGAGGGTGGTATCACTACAGCCCGGGGTCGTCAACGAGCGGCCGGTCTCCAACCAGTGACCGCGAGAGTCGCTTCGAGACGTATGCCGACCAGCCGATGGTCTGGGTCGGCGCGTTCGCGGTGCTGGTCGTCGGCCTCCTCGTCGGCGTCGTCGCGTCTATCTCCGGCCCCGTCGAGACCCAGTCGATAGCGGGGCTTGCGGTCGCCGTGGTCGGTGGGGCGGGCCTCTGTGGCTACCTGCTGTTTGGGGTGTATCTCTCGGCGACGCGACGAGGACATCCCCGCTCGCTAGCGGTCGCCGAGTCCGCGACTGTCGCGGGCGTTCTCTTTCTCATCGCGGTCGGTTTCCAGCTTGTCGGGGCCTGAGACCCTCACAGTATCGAGTACGCGGCGGCCCCGGTCAGCGCGAGCGCAGCAACAGTCCCGCCTAGCACGAGGTACGTGACGGCGCGGGGTTCCCAGCGGAGGTGCTGGTAGTACGCGGCGACGCCGACGGCCTTGATAACCGACAGCACCATGATGAGCGCGAAGGCGGCCCAGTAGGCGCTGTCGACGAGGCCGGCGAACTCGACGACGGCCTGTGCGGTCGCGAACACGAACAACACGACGTATATCACGGTGTAGCCTTTCCAGTCCATTGTTCTAGAGGATGTAAAACAGCGGGAACAGGAACAGCCAGACGATGTCGACGAAGTGCCAGTACAGTCCGAAGTACTCGATGGCCCTGTCGTCGCCCTGGTAGGCCCCGTTCCAGGCCCTGATGGTCATGTACGCACAGATAACCAGCCCGATGGTGACGTGCGCGCCATGGAGCCCCGTCGTCAGGTAGAACGTCGACGACGCGATGTTCGTCGAGAGGTTCCACCCGTTCGGGAACGCCTCTGTGCTGATGTGGAACAGGTGCTGCCACTCCAGTCCCTTGTTGATGAGGAAGCCCACGCCGAGCGCGAACGTTCCCATGAGTGCGGCGACGGTCCCGCGCTTGCTCTCCCGTTCGGCGGCGACCATCGCCAGCACGACGAGGAAACTCGACGTGAGCAACAGATACGTGTTGATGAGGCCGGGCATCGTCACATGTTCGGCCGGGATGAGGTCGTGGTGCCAGGCCGTCCAGCCGTACGCGACCCGGACGAAGGCATACGAGCCGATGAAGGCCCCGAACAGGACGATGTCGCTGGCGAGGAACGTCCACATCCCGAGTTTCATCTTCTCGACGCGCTCGAAGGGCCACCGTTCGGCGATGGCCATCTCGGGCGCGTGGAACGGCTCGCGGGTCATCCCGACGAGCGACCCGAGCGTTGCCACCCCACCGACGGCCGCCATGGTCAGGTAGAACACGCTCCCCGTCCGCACGCCCGAGAGCCCGAGAAAGGCGATGAACCCGCCGAGGCTGACGAGGAACGGCCAGAAGCTGGCGTGGCTGGCGTGTTCCTCGCCAGCGGTCTCGTGGGCCGGCTCCATCGCGGTGGCCGTCGCCGCGGCCCTCGCTGTCACCGCGCCGCCGTCCGTCGCGGTCCCGCCGTCGGTCGCCGCGTGGCCGTGGGCCGCGGCTCCGGGCATGCTTTCGGTCCGCTCGGCGACCGTCTCCTCGTCGAGGAACTCCAGTTTCCCGGTGGCGTAGCTCGGTACACCGGGGAAGTTTTCGAGCGGCGGCGGCGAGGCGGCGGCCCACTCGGCGGAGGTGGCGTACTCCCAGGGGTTCGGCCCGACATCCTCCCCGCGCCAGAGGCTCACAAAGAGGTTGTAGAACATGAGGAGGAAGCTCGCGCCGAGAATGAACCCGCCGACAGTGGCCATCGTGTGCCAGATCTGCAGGCCATCGGGGTAGACGAACACTCGCCGCGGCGTCTCCCAGGCGATGAACATCGGGAAGTACAGCAGATTGAACCCGAGGAAGTAGACGCCGAACTGTATCTTCCCCAGCGTCTCGTTGTACATCTTCCCCGTTATCTTGGGATACCAGTAGTAGAGGCCGCCGAACAGCGCCGTCGCGCCCGCGACCATCACGTAGTGGAAATGCGCGACGACCCAGTACGTCCCGCGGAACTGGTAGTCCAGCACGATTGCGCCGAGGAAGACGCCGGTGATGCCGCCGATGATGAACAGGATGAGCGCGCCCAGCGAGAACAGGAACGGCGTCGTGAACCGGACCCGACCTTTCGCCATCGTGTAGATGAGCGAGAACACCATCAGGTCGAAGGGTAGCGAGATGCCGATGGTCGTCGCCATGAAGATGGTCTTGATTGGGAGGTTGATGCCGGTCAGGAACATGTGGTGCATCCAGACGACGAAGCTCTGGAGCGCCACCAGCACCATCGAGATGATGAACCACTTGCGGCCGACCAGCCGCCGGCCGGTAAAGGTCTGGAAGCACTCGGCCATCACGCCCAGCGCCGGGAAGAAGACGATGTACACCTCCGGATGGCCGAAGAACCAGAACAGGTGCGCCCACAGCAGCGACGCACCCGGGTTGTCCGCGTCGGTCGCCATCGTCGTCCCGTCGATAGAGTACTGGAAGTAGGTCGTTCCGAGGACGTGGTCGGAGGCGAGTATCATCAGCGCCGCCAGCAGCGCCGCGAAGGCGAACAGCATCATCCAGACAGTGAGGTTGATCGACAGCGAGAAGATGGGGATGTCCCGCATCCGGAGCCCCTCGGCGCGCATCCGGTACATCGTCGTCAGGAAGTTCACCGACCCCAGCGTCACCGCGGCGGTGAACATGATGAGTGCCAGCACGACCGAGGTCGCGCCCAGGCCCTCGCCGGGGATGTACGCCGGCGTGTTCAGCGGGGCGTACATCGTCCAGCCGCCCGCGAAGGTGGTACCTTGGAAGAACGAGACGCCCATCAGGATGCCCGAGAACAGATACAGCCAATAGGATAGGGCGTTCAACCGCGGGAATGCGAGGTCATCAGCGCCGATCTGCAGTGGAACGACGTAATTCGCGAAGCCGAAGGCGAACGGCGAGATGAACCAGAACACCATCAGCAGGCCGTGGGTCGACACCGCCTGGTTGTACCCCATCGACCCAAGCAGGTCAGCGCCCGAGGAGATCAGTTCGAGGCGGAACAGCAGGGCGAGGACGCCGCCGAAAATCAGGAAAAACAGCGCGGTGATGAGATACAGCACGCCGATGTCCTTGTGGTTGGTCGTGAGGAACCACCGGCTGACCGACGACTTGGGCGGCAATCCGTGTTCGTGGTCGTGGCTCATGCGGGCGCACCTCCGAGGGCGGTCGCCTCAGTCGCGATTCGCTGGTCCGTCTCGTTGCCGCTCGCCGCCGTCCCGTTCGTCTCCGCGTACCACTCCTCGTACTCGTCCTGTGGCATCACAACCACATCCGTCGTCATCAGCGAGTGGCCGCTGCCACACAGCTCGTAGCACTTGGCGGCGTAGGTCCCCGTCTCGTTGGCCGTGAACCAGGCCGACGTGTACTGGCCCGGAACGGCGTCGGTCTTGACTCGCAACTCCGGTATCCCGAAGTTGTGGAACACGTCCGTCGAGGTCACCTGTAACCTGACCACCCGGTCCTGTGGCACGTAGAGCGTGTTGGTCGTGTGCCCGTTCGGGTACACGAAGTCCCAGCCGAACCGGTATCCCTCCACGTCAATTTCCAGCGCCTCCTCTTGAGCCAGATCGGGCCCCTGCTCGATGTACAGCAGTTGCGAGTACGTCCAGGCGATGAGCGAGACGACGATGATGGCGCTGATGCTGAACGAGTAGAACACCTTCCGGCCACCCGCGCCGCCGGTCGGCATCTCCCCCATTTCGGGCCGTTCGACCTTGTCGGCGTACGGGTCCGTTCCGCCCCCGTCGTCGCGGTACTTGAGCGCGTGGTACATCGTGTACGCCACGACGACCACCCCGACGGCTGTTCCCAGCAGCAGGAACACCTCGAAGATCTGGTCGAACACCGCACTGGGTGCCCTGACGTCGCCACCGTGCAAGGGGAACACAACCATGGCGTATGTTATCAAGGATGCCGCCATTTCTTCATGATTCTTCCCACCTTGTAATAGGTATTGCGGACAGATTTCTGACATATGTCCTTCGCTGGCCTAACGTGTGCGGGAACTTTTTTATCTACTGCCATGTTACAACACACCATGGAAGACACGTCACCCGGCGTCGAGGACCCGCCTATCAACGACGACGGCCTCACAGAGGTCGAGGAGTTCGATAGCCTCGCCGGGATTCTCGCCGACGGTGTCGTCGGTGCTGCCGGCGGGCTGGTCGGGACCGCGATGATGTCCGTCGTCTTCCTCATCGCCCAGTCACTGGGCGCGTTCAGTCTCGACGACTTCGCAATCCTCACCGAGCTCGTGGGCCTGACCGGCTACGTCCCGGAGGTACTGTTCGGCTTCTTCATCTTCCTCGGCGGCGGGATGTTCCCGTGGCCGCTGCTGTTCGCTTCGCTGAAAGCGTACCTCCCGGGCCAGTCCGATCCCGTCAGCGGCGCGTTCTTCGGCGGCGCGATGTGGACCGGGTTCGTGCTCGCTTTCTACACCGACCAGTCCGGACTCACGCTGGTGCTGTACGCGGTGCTGACGCTCATCGCTCACGTCGTCTACGGCATCGGTCTCGGCGCGGTGTTCAACTACTTCTCGACGCGCCCGGACTCTATCGTCTGAGGCCGAAGACCTGTCTGAGATTGCGAGCTACTCCGTCGTCACTGTCTCCGACGCGGTGAGCGTCGTCGCACGGTGTGTTGCGGACGCGATCTGGAAGTGAACTGTGTGCTCGCCGGCCTCGTATGCATCGCCCAGTTGCTCGGCGAGGTCGAGGCTCCCGCTCGTCGAGCCATCGCCGTAGTGGACGTGTCGCGCATTGTTTGGGATGACCTCGCCGGTCGGCACCGGATCGGTGTTGACGATCGCGTGCAGATGGCCCGTATTCGACGTGATACCGTCGCTGGTGGGTCCGATGGTGTAGTTCTCGACACTGGCCTCCCAGTCAACGACGCTCCCGTCGACGCTCGTCTCGACACTGAGGCTGGCCTCGTCGCTGACGGTCACGTCGACGCTGTCGGTCAGTGCCATCGCCGTGTGTGCGCCGTCCCCCAGTTGGAGGTGGAGCGTGTGCTCGCCGGGGTCTAGTTTCAGCACGCCGTCTTTCTGCCCGGTCCCGTAGTGGATGTGGGCGTCGTCCGTCGGAATTGTCTCGCCCGGCGTTACAGGGTCGGCGTCAACGATGATGTGGTAGTGCCCGGCCCCGCTGGTCACTTCCCCGGCTTCTTCGATGGTAACGCCGTCGGCGGTTGCCCGCCACTGTACGGACGGACTGGTAAGGGCCGCAGTATCGTTTGGGACCGCAACGGAGACGCTGGCGTTCTGTCCGACGCCGTTCCGATACGCCCCGGTCTCCGCTTCTGTGGTGTCGGTGTCCCCGCCGTTCGCTGGCTCCGTTGCCATGCTATCGGTTCCGTCTGTCCGGGTAGGTGTCACCGCGCCGCCGCCCGACTGGTCCTCGCTACAGCCCGCGAGACCGGTCGCTACAGCAGTCGAGACGCCACAGACGAACGTTCGGCGTGTGAGTCTGTCGTCCATATCGCGTGGCCGGAACTGTTGCTCCACGAACACTTAAGCGCTCGACCGGCCGTAAATACGGCTTTGGATAGAATGTCACACCGGTTGCCAGGCACCGGCCGGACCTGTTTCTGCAGTCAATTTCACCGAAACCGGGACTTGCGGGACAAAAGTCGCTGGACGACGCGAGCGATGCGCTGGTGACCGGCGGAGAACGCGGTGAGCATTCGCCGGAACGTGGCTAGCTTGCGCTCAGGCTTCGGCTTCCGCATCGGCGTCGCCGTCCGCCTCCGCGTCCGCCCCGTCTTCACCCTCGAACTCTTCGAGCGTGCTTCGGAGCTGTGGGATCGTCGCGGTGAGGTCACCGATCTGCTCGCGGGCGTCGTCGACGTCGTCGATGAGGTCGGCGATGGTTTCGATTTCCTCGGCGAGGTCGTCGGCGTCCTCGAAGGCGTCCGCGCGTTCGCCCATCGTGTACCACTTCTTCGCGTCGCGGAGGTGGTCCTCGGCGTCGCCCACGTCGAGTGCCGTTTTGAGCGAGTTCAGAACGCCGAGCGTGTTGTCGGCCTCCACGTCCCAGACCGAATCGGCCTCGGGGAGCGCGTCGCGAGCCTCCGCGAGCGACTCCTCGACGTCCGTGCGCATTTCATTGGCCGCCTCTCCGAACAGTTCGTCGTCGTCCAGACTTGACTGACTCATACGGAGACGTTGGGGCGGTGAGGGATTAAAAGCCCGCCTGAAAGTGAAAGTGAAACCGCAGGACGTGACCGGTCGGCAATTCCTGAAACCGAAAAGCCGTTGTGGCTACTCGGCCCGGATGTCCGAGCGCACCTCGGGAATCGGGTCCATGTCTGCGTCGATGTCACCCAGCACGAGCATCGCGTAGTACCGCAGGAACGTCGTCAGCGGGACCTGTATGAGCGCACCGATAACGAGCAGGACCAGCAGCCCCAGCAGCCCGACAACCCCGGCCAGGACCACGCCGACGGAATTCTGGAGCGCGAGATACAGCGCAAACGCAACGAGCCCGAACGGGATCAGAACGACGATAAATGCGATGATGCCGAGAATCGCGCTGACGATACCGACACCGATCTGGAGGACGATGGAGAAAAACAGGTAGGCGAGGTACTGCTTGGGGTGGCCTTTCATCGACCCCCAGAGCCGCGACCACCCGGAGAGGACGCCGTCGTCGTCCGCCGTCATCAGCGGGACGACAAACACCGTGGTGAAGCCGAAGACGATACCGTAGCTTATCGCGAGCACCGCGAAAACGGCGATGAACAGTCCCGATAGCGCGAGGGCGCTCGACGTACCGACGTTTGCGGCTTCGCCACCGAGCGCCAGGAAGAACACGGCCGCACCAATCACGAGCGCGACGCCGAGCCAGATAACCCCGAGGACAAGCCGGAACAGGAACAGCCGTATTCCGTTCCCGACGTGGTCGCTGAAGTATCGGCGGACGTGTATCTCGCGGTCGATGAGCGCCTGGGTCAACACGAACTCCATGAAGTTACTCAGGATGCCGTACGCGAATGCCAGCAGGATGAACAGGCCGATGACGGCGAGCACAAGGAGCCCAGCCCCGGCGAGTAGTTCGTCCGGTGCGCCGGACGGGACGCCGGGCTCGGAGACTTGCAAGGCGAGGTTCCCGGGCACGGACATCACAGTTTCAAGCGGCGCGGCCAGTTGAAACTCGCTTCCCGGGCCGCTGGGACCGCCGTTCCCGCCGAAATCGCCGAAGTTGCTGAACGACTGGACGTTGTTCAGTCCGACACCACCGCCACCGATGAAGAACACGACGAACGCCATTCGGAGCCACGTTCCCTTCTCGAACGGGAACAGGAACGACTTCGTCGCGTCGATTGCGTCGTCGATATCGTCGACTGCGTGGAGGGCCATATCGGAAGTCTCACAGCCCGCTCTGGTAAAATTTTCGGGCCTGTGTCAGTGATTCAGGCTCCCGTCTGGTCATTCACTCCTGCACTGCGTCGACCTGCATCAGCGGGTAGCCGTCCTCCATCGCCATGCTTGTCTCGACCGTGACGCCCTCGTATTCGATGCGCATCTCGACGTCGATGAACCGCCCAGTAAGTTCGGTGTAGTCCGCCCCGCCCTCGGCGATAGCGTCTTCCAGCGCCTCTGTTCGGACGCTGACGGTGACCGCCTCACAGAACGGCTGGTTCTCGATGGCTTCCTCCATCGCCGCCGCGAGCGAGTCGGCGCTGGCCGGGCTGATCGGGGTACCGGCGAACTGGTGATACAACGACCCGAACTTGACGCCCGCTTCGAAACACGCCTCCTGCGGAGCTGTGGGTTCCATACGCTCGGTCCGGCTGGGCGACACAAAAGCGAACCGCAAGCTACCTATTGCGTGCGACGTATCGTCTCATACGAATGGACGACCCGGTTCTGCTCACCGGCGCTGGCGGCGCTGTCGGGGCGGCCATCCTCGAAGGCCTCGAGGACGCCTACGAGTGGAAACTCATGTTCCACAGCCCACCCGCCGAGGAGCCCGACCACGAGTACCTCGTCGGGGACGTGTCCAGCGAGGGCGACGTGGCCGCGGCGATGGACGGCGTCAGCGCCGTCATCCACCTGGCCGGCGACCCCCGGCCCGAAGCCCCCTGGGATTCCGTCCTCGAAAACAACATCGACGGCACCCAGAAGATGTACGAGGCCGCCGTCGACGAGGGCGTCGAGAAGTTCGTCTTCGCGTCCTCGAACCACGCCGTCGGCTCCTTCGAAACGGACGAGCGCACGCCCGAGATGTACCGCCCGGACGACCAGTACCGCCTCGACGGGACGGAACTCCCCCGCCCAGGAAACCTCTACGGCGTCTCGAAAGCCACCGGCGAGGTGCTGGGCCGCTACTACCACGACCAGTACGGGCTCTCCGTCTGCAACATCCGTATCGGCAACCTCACGCGGGGCCACCCGCCGATAGACTACGAGCGCGGGCAGGCGATGTGGCTCTCCTACCGAGACTGTGCTCACATCCACGACTGCGCGCTCCAGGCCGACTACGAGTACGAAATCGTCTACGGGATCTCCGATAACGACCGCAAGTACTACTCCATCGAGCGCGCGAAAGAGGCACTCGGCTACGACCCACAGGACAACTCCGCGCACTTCGACGGCGAAGAACGCGTCGCCGAACCGGAGCCGTAGCGCCGTTACCGGCGTCAGTGAGCTTTTGCCGTCTGCGCCAATACGGTAGCGTCTCCGAGCAACAGGCTGGTTCGAATCGTCCAGTCGCTCTGTCGGACACCAGTCCGGTTCTATTCGTCCGAAGAAACGACCCCACTCGCTTCGTCTGTTATCTTCTCCGAGATGGGGCCGACGCTCGCTCGCTTCTCGCCGATCGTGGCTCCGACGAGTGCACCGAGCGCGGCACCACTACTCGCCGCACTTTTACTGAACAGCCCACCGATTCCAGCACCGACGGCAGCGAAAGCGGCAGCGTTCTTGGCACGACTCCACGCACGGATAAGGCGGGACTTCATGTCTCAATCTATTCGGAGTGTTGACATAAGTGCGTGGGTTGGGACACGAACCCAGCAAAAACGCCCGTATCGAAGCTCAGGTCGCCGAACCGGAGCCGTGGCGGGCACACCACGGACCGCTACCACTTCTCGCCGAGCACGCCGCGCTGCCGGTCCTCGTAGGTCCCGTCTCGAAAGACAGTGACCCGCCCGTTCTCCTCGCTCAGCGTCACCACTGCAAACACGGCGTCCCGAGTGGAGGTCTCCAGCGCACTCATGTGTCGTGTCCCCATCCAGTCAGCATACGGGAGCTGGTCGACAGTTTCCGCCTCCGCTTCAGTCAACTGCGTGAGCCGAACCATCGATGGTCTGACTGTGCCGTCACTGCGGACGACAACTGCGCCGTCACACGCAACCGCAACCGACTGGGCCGCCTCGAACAGCGCCCCGGACTGGTCGAACACGCTCGGGCAGTCCTCGACCGGCCACCGGTTCGACCCCATCGGGTCGGAAAACGCCGTCGTCGGGTCGCGCTCGATGACGACGTACAGCCCCGGCCCCCGTACGTGAGCGTCGTCCCACCGGTCGAACGCCAGACTCACGTCCTCGACACAGCCCCTGATTCGGTCGAGAACAGCACTCTCCGGGGCAGCCTCTCTCTCCGCGTCTGTGGGACTCGGACGTTCAATCGAGTCGCTCATTCGGTCGTCTGTCGGTTGGGCCGCCACGGGCATAGTCGGTGCGGATTTCCGGAAAATACGTTGTGTTGATTAAATGGGTAACCAGTCAGCCAAACGGCCAGAGCTACTCGAACAGCCCCCGCACGTCGTCGTCTTTCTGCTGTTCCAGTTCGACGTGGTCCCGGAGCCGCTGGTAGACGACGGGGCGCTGGTCGCGCTCGCGCACGAACGAGAACACCATTCCGACGAACTGCGAGCCGCCGTCGCCGTCGAGTTCATCTCGCGCGCGGTCAACAGCGTCGTCGATGACTTCCTCGTCGTACCGGCCAGCCTCCGCCAGCACTTCGGCAGCGATGGCGGTAGCGTCGAAATCAAGCGTGTCGTAGCCAATCGCTTCGCGTCGTGGGTCACCACTGGCGGGTCCGCCGCTGCGTGGTGTGGGTCCGCCGCCGTCGCCGCGAGGAACGACCAGACCCTGTCTAGTGCCACCCCGCGGTACGGGTCGGGCAGGCCGTCGAGGTACTCCACCGCGCTCTCGGCCAGTCCCTGCGCGCCCGACCAGTTCTCCTCGCTAGCGTGGTGGACGACCGCGGTGAACTGGATGAGACCGTGCAGAAACCGCTCGTCGTCACCTTCGTCGAGGTCCAGCCAGTACGCCTCCCACGCGTCGTGTGCGGCGTGGTAGCGACCTTCGTTGTACACTGCGATGCCGGCACGGAGATGGTCGCGCACACGGTGGGTTGTATTCGCGGTCGGAAAACCACATCGCCATCTGTGCAAAGTTTCGACAGCGAGACCCTATTACCGTCGCTCGGCGGTTTGCGTCGGTAGAAACGTCCGGACGGAGTTCCACGCGAGCGTGGAGCACGTCCGGTCGTGAATGGAATGAACGTCCGGACGGAGATTTGAACTCCGGTCCCTGGCTCCGCAAGCCAAGAGGATAGTCCACTACCCTATCCGGACTCATTTCCAGAGAGGGTGGTGCACCTAAAAAGGGTGACGGTTCGCGTGCCGTCACGCGACGGGTAGGCACACTTCGCTACAACGCTGATTTGAGCGACCGGGAGTATCTTTCAACTGGCCTACATTCGGGCGAATATGAAGCGGCGACAACTCCTACGATACGGTGGTCTCGGTTGCTCGATAGCGCTCGCTGGCTGCTTTGGTGGGGCGCCCGGTAGCGGGGAAACATCCACAGAGGGCGCGAGTGAAACCCCGAGTGTGAACGAGACAACATTCAGCGTCACCCAGCGACAGTCCGGGTCACAGACAAGTTCGGCAACGGTGGCTTTCGACGGCGATCAAGTCGTCGTCGAAGGCACTATCTGGGGATCTGATGGGTGCAAAACGGCCGACCTAACAGACGTCACGTACGATTCGAGTGCCGATGAACTTCGCATCAGTGTTGGGACGAAGGATAAACCGGACGCTGGCGATGTGTGTACGCAAGCCATTATGGAGATCGACTACCGGGCGACGGCGACGTTTGAGAACGGGCTCCCCGGCACGGTGTCTGTGTCTCACGACACCGGCGACGGCCAGAGCCCCGTAACAACAGCGACACGCTAACGGCTGCCCACGACTCTCTCAACGTGGTGGCATAACAGTGCCCGCTGTCGGGCCAGCGGACGAGGGTTTATACCCCATCGCATGACCACCATCGAGTAATGGACGGGAGACCACCGAAATCGACCGACAACGGCCGCTCGCTCGCCCAACGACAACGCTTAAGCGCGCCCCAGCCCAGCGTCCCATAGATAGATGGGTGCGATAGAGGACATTTACGAGGACCTAGAGACGGACGTCCCCGAGGAGGAGTTCCGCGAGGCCGTCGAGGAGAAGGTCGAGCAGATGGGCGGGCTCGCCGACGAGGAGACGGCCGCGATGCTGTTGGCCCACGAGCTCAACGAGAACGAGGTCAACGCCATCGCCGATATCGAACCCGGGATGGACGAGGTGAAGTTCCTCGCCAAGGTGATGGCCATCGGCGACCTGAAGACCTTCGAACGCGACGACGAGGACGAGGACGGCCGGGTCATCAACGTCGAGGCGGCCGACGAGAGCGGCAGCCTCAGGCTCGCCTTCTGGGACGGCCAGGCCGTCGACATCGACGAGGGGCAACTGGAGGTCGGCGACGTACTCCGGGTGAAGGGTCGGCCGAAGGACGGCTACAATGGGCTGGAGGTGTCCGTCGACAAGGCGGAGCCGGACGACGACGCCACAATCGACGTGGAGCCGGGCGCTGGCTCGTCCATCGACGCGCTGACGATGGGCCAGTCCGACGTGACGCTGCGCGGGCTCGTGCTTGATACCGACACCATCCGGACGTTCGACCGGGATGACGGCAGCGAGGGCCGTGTCTCGAACCTCACGCTCGGCGATGAGACGGGGCGTATCCGGGTGACGCTGTGGGACGACCGAGCCGACCGCGCCGAGGAACTCGATGCGGGGGCGGCCGTGGAGATAATCGATGGCTACGTCCGGGAGCGGGACGGCTCGCTGGAACTCCACGTCGGCGACCAAGGGGCCGTCGACGAAGTGGATGACGACGTGGCCTTTGAGCCCGACGCTGACCCAATCGCGGAGGTCGAACTCGAAGAGACAGCCGATATTGCTGGCGTCGTGCGCTCGGCCGACCCCAAGCGGACGTTCGACCGCGACGACGGCAGCGAGGGACAGGTCCGAAATGTCCGCATCCAGGACGCGACGGGCGACATCCGCGTGGCGCTGTGGGGCGACAAGGCGGACAAGGACATCGCGCCGGGCGACGAAGTGCTCGCGGCGGATGTCGAAATCCAGGACGGCTGGCAGGACGACAAGGAGGCCTCGGCGAGCTGGAACTCTACGGTCGTCGTGCTCGACGACGGCGCGGATCTGGCGACTGGTGGCGCAGGTGGGGGAGCCAGCGCCGAGACGACCGACGCCGAACACGCCGGCCTGTCCTCCTTCGGTGACGGTGCGGACGACGCTGATACCGACAACAGCGGCGACGGGGCGGCCGCAGTCAGTGCTGGTACCGGCGACACGTCGCCGGACGGTGGCGCACAGAGCGCCGGCCAGCAGGTGGAGTTCACCGGCACCGTCGTCCAGACCGGCGACCCCGTGGTGCTGGACGACGGCGAGCAGACGATGAGCGTCGAAACCGGCGAGCGCGTGCAGTTAGGGCAGGAGATAACGGTCCGTGGCGAACTCCACGACGACCGGCTTCACGCTGAGGACGTGTTCTGAGTCGCCGAGCGACGCTACGGAAACTCTTAAGACCGCAACACTCCCGGGTTTGGGTATGAGTGTCGAGCTACCGTTCGCACCGGTGGATGCGGTCATTCGGCGGAACGCGGACGGGCTCCGGGTGAGTGCCGACGCTGCGGAGGAACTGGCTCGTCGAATACAGGACCACGGCGCTTCGCTTGCCGTCACAGCAGCTACCGAGGCCACCACGGACGGCCGAAAGACGCTGATGCCGGCCGATTTCGGCATCGAGCAGGTCCCGGAGAAGGACGGCCTCGAACTCCCCGTCGCGCCGGTCGACCGCATCGCACGGCTCGACATCGACGACGACTACCGCGTCGCAATGGACGCCCGCGTCGCCCTCGCGTCGCTCCTCGAAACGTACGCCGACGACACGGCCGCCGCGGCCGCCACGTTGGCTCGTCACGCTGACCGTCGGACGATCAAGGCAGCTGACGTCGAAACGTACTTCGAACTCGAACAGTACTACTGAATGAACTTCGGCTACCGCGAGGTCTGTCTGGACCACGACACCGGGCCGCGACATCCGGAGAGTCCCGACAGACTTCGAGCGATACGGCGCGCGCTCAAGGAGAACCACGGTGTCGAGTACGTCACCGCCGACGACGCCGACATCGACCTCGTGCGCGAGGTCCACGACACCGACTACATCGAGGAGTTCCGCGAGTTCTGTGACGACGGCGGCGGGAACTGGGACGCCGACACCGTCGCGGTCGAGGAGACGTGGGACGCCGCGCTGGCCTCGGCCGGCCTCGCTGTCTGGGCGGCGGAAGCCGCGCTTGACGGCAACGCCGGCCGCGACACACCGTTCTCTCTGGGCCGACCGCCCGGCCATCACGCTGTGGGCGACGACGCCATGGGCTTCTGTTTCATCAACAACGCGGCCGTCGCGGCACAGGCGGCCCTCGAAGCCGATGCCGAGCGCGTCGCCATCTTCGACTGGGACGTCCACCACGGGAACGGTACACAGGACATCTTCTACGACCGTTCCGACGTGTTCTACGCCTCGATACACGAGGACGGCCTCTACCCCGGCACTGGCGACATTGAGGAGACCGGCACGGGGAACGCCGACGGCACGAACCTCAACGTCAAGTACAAGCCCGGCGCTGACACCGCCGACTACCTCGCCGCGATCGACGAGTGCATCGCGCCGGCCATCGAGGACTACGACCCCGACCTGTTGCTCATCAGCGCCGGCTTCGACGCGCACGAACACGACCCGATTTCACGGATGCGCGTCTCGACGGAAGGGTACGGCGCAATGACGGACCGCATGCGCTCGCTCACAGACGCCTGTGACGCGGCGCTTGGAATCATCCTCGAGGGCGGGTACGGACTTGATACCCTCTCAGACTCGGTTACGACCGTTCACGAAGTCTTTGACGGCTACCAGCCGATGGAACCGGACGACGACGTCAGCGACGACGCTCGCGACGTTCTCGATGACCTCGCCGATCAGGGCTTCGGCTCGAAGTAGTCCGCCAGATCGACGCCGAAACCGTCGGCAAGCGCTGTAATCTCTGTGCCGACCAGTACCTCGTAGCCGTCCTCCAGTGCCGACTCGATCCGTGGCCCCAGCCCCACGTCGAAGACAGCATCGCTCGACAGGAACCCGGTAGCTGTGGTGATCGCGCGTGGCCGCTCGACGACGTAGCGGTCGCCGTCGATGAAGGGGCCGGCCACCTCGGGGTCGTCGTCGTACTTCTCGAAGAACCCGCTCGCGTGCTCGCGGACGTGGACCGGCGGCCCTTCGTGGCGCTCGACGGCCGGCCGCTCGGCGACGGCAAATTCGAGCAGCAGGACGGCGTCCCGCTGTGCTGGTGATCCGCTGTCGCCGCCGGCGGTAGCTCTCGCACTGTCGACGGCTCGGCCCCCGTCGTCTCCGCTGCCGTCCTCGACGAACGCGGCCGACCGCAGGACCTCGAACCCCAGTCGGTCGAGTTCGCTGCAGAGCCCATCGAGGGATTTCCGGAGCTGGGGCCAGAGCTGGTCGTCGACCACGTCCGGGGCGACGAAGCGGAGCGCCATCGGCGTCGTTTCCCGCTGTGACACAGCGGCTTCGATGTCTGGTGCTGCGAACGGCTCAGGGTCGTCCTCGGTGAACAGCGAGGCCCGTGGTTCGGCGAGCAGGTCCCGGGCGTAGTGCTGGAGCCTGGCGACGTTCGTGGCGGACAGCACCGCCGCGACGTTGCGCTCCGGGTCCGTCGGGTCGATGACGACCAGCGGGTCGTCGAACGTCTCGCTCCCGTGGTCCTCGGGGTCCAGCCGAACCGGCGGGTACCAGTCCGCGACTGCCTCGACGAACGCCCGGAAGCCGCCGTACTCGAGTACCAGCAGCTCCGTCAGATAGCCCGAGAACCCGCGTGTTCGGAGGTCGCTCCCGTAGACACCGATGCCCTTCAGGAACTGCTTTGCCACCCGCACCTCGCCCGCGCCGTCGTCGTCCAGTCGCTCCTGCAGATATCTGGTGTGAAACGGCGTCCGGTCGACCGCGGACTGGATCTCGGTGGCGTCCTCGACCGCGTAGCAGGGCACCAGATCCACGGCGTACCCCTCGCGCTCGCCGACGACGTAGGGGTGTTCGGCGTACTCCTCGCGCCCATCGGGGAGGACTTCGTGCCCGACCGTCAGCCCGTATTCCTCCAGCGCTTCGCGGTCGAGTGACGGTGGAAAACAGACGAACACGTCCACGTCTCGGTCGCCGGCGGTCCACGTTCCGCGGGCCGTCGATCCGACTTGCACTACCTCCGCAGCGACCGGCAGGTCGGCGACGGCCGCCTCGGCGT
>NZ_WPCB01000032.1:0-37011 GCF_009741785.1 Haloarcula sp. CBA1122 | reverse complement strand
GTCGTCGCGCTCCGCGATGCCGACATCGAACCGACGACGCACTTCGCGGCGGGCGAGGTGGCCGCCGACGCCGCATCTCGGGGACTCGATGCCGTCGTCGTCGCGACACAGGACACCGTCGGTCGTGTGACCGACGCCCTCCGCGACGCGAGCGTCGACTACGATGTGACGCAGTAACCAGCAAGTAGCGGGACTTTTCCGGTCGGCTACCGTCGGGACAACCATGAGCGACCACGAGATGCACGACGCCGTCGAAGCGTTCCTGACCGAGGCCGACGACGCCTACGGCGAGTACGAGCAAGGCTACACCGACGCTGATGCGACGCTCCGGCGACTGGAGACGGCTATCGAGGAACTGCGGACGGCAACCGAGGATTGACCTCCTCCCACGCCTGAAGGCGCGGGGATTCCCGCGGCACCGCACCGCTAGGTTGGGAGTTTCAGGTTTGTAGCCAGGTCGGCATGACCGGACTCCTGGCGGGGCCAAGCCGCCGTTACTCCTATCCCCGGTATGGGGATTCAGAGTTACCGTGTGTGGGAATCCACAGCCAGCGGCCCGAAAGGGATTCTTTTGGACGTAGCGTGGCCCGAATCCCGATATTATCCGTTTATCTGGGCGGCTGATCCGCCTCGGTGTGGTCATGCATACGGTGTCACCGGTTATAAAACTCCGGCTGAGTGAGGCTACAGGCGAAGCTGCCGGGTTGTCGGCTTCATCCACACCCCTGAAGGGGTGGGCTTTCGCCTTGCTCCCGCTGTAAGACGCCGTCCATCGTCGGGCGAACAGTATTGTAGGCTCAGGTTCATGTAGGCCGTATGACGGATGTGGTTCTGGTAGACGGCGCACGCACCGCACACGGTGAACTGCTGGGAGGCCTCGCAGAGCGAAGCGCGACAGAGCTCGGTACTGCAGCCGTCGAGGGACTGCTCGACCGAACCGGCGTCGACGAAGACAGTGTCGACTGGGTCGGCCTCGGAAACGCGGTACAGGCGGGTGTCGGCCAGGTGCCGGCCCGACAGGTCGTCGTCGAGTCACCGCTTCCAGACAGCGTCGCCGCGACGACGCTGAACGAGGCCTCGGGGTCGGGACTGCGGGCGATTATGACCGCCGCCGACCGCATCGAGGCCGGTCGGGCATCGGTGTGTCTCGCCGGCGGCATGGAGTCGATGTCGAACGCGCCGTATCTCGTACCGGACATGCGCGGCGGCCGCCGACACGGGAACAGCGAACTTGTCGACGCGATGATCTGGGACTCGCTGTGGGACAAGCACTACGACGCCCACATGGGCACGTTGACGGAGGAACTCGCCGCCGAGCACGACATCAGCCGCGAGGCCCAGGACGAGTACGCTCGACGGAGCAACCACCGGGCCGTCGAGTCCATCCAGTCCGGTAAGTTCACTGAGGAACTCGTTCCGGTGGAAACGGCTGACGGCCTCGTAACGGAGGACGAGGGACCGCGGCCGGACACGACGGTAGACCAGCTGGCGGCGCTCCCACCGGCGTTTGCAGACGGCGGTACGATCACCGCCGGCAACGCTTCGAAACTCTCCGATGGGGCGGGAGCGGTGGTGCTGGCCGACGCCGAGACGGTAGAGCGCGAGGGGCTGGGACCGATGGCTCACGTCGAGGACTACGCCGTCGCCTACCGCGACCCGTCGGAGTTCTCCATCGCGGTTCGGGACGTCGTCGCTAAACTGCTTGAGCGCAACGACCTCGCCGTCGCCGACGTGGACCACTTCGAACTCAACGAGGCCTTCGCCGCGCAGATGGTGTACGTCGCCGACGAACTCGACATCCCCGCCGAGAAGCACAACCCCCTCGGCGGCGCGGTGGCGCTCGGGCATCCTATCGGAGCCAGCGGCGGTATCCTCACGACCACGATGCTGTACGCGATGGAGCGAGCGGATCATCACCGCGGTATCGTGGGGATGAGCGTCGGTGGCGGTGGCGCAATTGCGATGTCTGTGGTTCGCTAATGAACCGCCGCCATCGAAGCGAGTGAGCGTCGGCGGTGGGGGCGCAATTGCGATGTCCGTGGTCCGGTAGGCCCCGCCAGCGGCGAGGCGAGTGAGCGTCGGTGGCGGTGGCGCAATTGCGATGTCAAAGCCAGCGTGAAATCCCGCTGAACTGAAAGTGGAAGAGCGAGAGGGGCGCTACGCACTCAGTCGAAACGAGAGAACGGCAATTAAATTACGAGCCTGTTTTTCCGATTTCCTCCAGTGTAAGCGTGTAGTCTCCGCTTCCGCTGTAGACATACACGAGTATGCCGATCTCGCTGACCTGTGAGAAGTCGTCGATGATTATCTGTTCGCTACTGTCCTGCGTATAGGACGCGCGGTCGTAGTCGTTCGGGGTGGGTGTGCGACCGTCGAAGGAGACATAGAGGTCGAAGTCGGCGTCAGATGGGCCATCGAGGCTGAGGATCAGCTGCATGGGCGACTCCGTCTTGAGGGAGTACGTCTGCTTGTCGTAGTCAAGCATCCCATCGAGTGACCCGGACAACTCTTCGGTGAGACGGTCTTTCGATTCATCGGTGACGGAGACGCTGACTGACGTGGTTGCCTCGGCACCGTCGTTGTCAGTCACAGTGACGGTGACGGTGTAGTCGCCGGTACTGGTGTACGTGTGGCTGACCTCCGTCGCGTCCGTACCCTCGATGGGTTCAGAGCCGTCGCCGAACTCCCAGCGGTAGTTCGTTATCGAGCCGTCGGGATCACGGGAGCCGCTGGCATCGAATATGATCTCTTTATTCACAGTGACAGTTCGTGAATCGTCGTTGAGCGTCACGATCGGCGGTTCGTTTTCGGTTCCGCCACCGGCGGTTACGAAGTTGTATGCATCCGCGAGGCCGAAACCGACGAACTGGCCGTCTGCGTCCAGAGGCTGGGCGGTGTCGAGAAGGTTCTGTCGGGTCTGGCTGACGGACCAATCATGTTTGTCGAGACCGAGCGCAGCGACGCCGGCGACAGCAGGACTCGCCATCGACGTCCCGGGGAACTGCGCGTAGTCTCCCCCCGGAACGGATGAGAGTATGTCATTGCCCGGTGCCGCAATGTCGACCTTCTCGCCGTAGTTCGAGAACTCGGTCGGACTCTTGTTGCTATCGACGGCACCAACGGCGACACATTCTTCGTAGGCCGCTGGGTACGACACGTCCTGCTGGCTTGGTGGATCACTGTCCTTATGATTCCCGGCTGCACAGATGAGGAGAACACCCTGATCCCACGCGTTTGAGACCGCGTTTTTCATTGTCTGGTTGTAGCCGCCGCCACCGAGAGACATATTGATAATGTCCGCCCCCTGCTCAGTCGCCCACTGGACGGCGTTAGCGATATCGGCGGTTCGGCCCCCGTTCGGTCCGAGTGCACGGCAACTCAGGAGCCGAGAGTTACTGACACCTGCGATACCGGTTTCGTCGTTCGTTTCGCCGGCAGCGATACCGGAGACGTGTGTCCCGTGCTGAGCGGATTGCGGGGCGGGATCGTCGTCGTTGTCGACGAAGTCCCGTCCTTTCTGGCTCCCGAACTGCCCGTCGAGGTCGGGATGGGTGTAATCTGTACCGGTGTCTATGACGGCGATGGTGACGTCTTCGCTTCCGAACGTAATGTCCCATGCTTTCGGGGCATTGACCAGTTGTGGCGCGTACTGGCTGCCGAACCTCGGATCGTTCGGAACCGTGGCGATCGGCTCGCGAACGTGGTTGAATTCCGTATATTTGACCCCGTCAATTCCTTCGACTGTCGGAAGGATTTCGCCCTTGAATTTCTGCGGGACTGCTGAGCGAAGATACGAAAGTGACTCGTTCACGTCGATAATATCGAGCTGTTCGAGGTCAGACCGTTCTTTTATTTTGTCATGAACGTCTGAAGCGTTCCTATCATTTGACACACCGATCAGATACTCTTCTGTATCAGATTCTTGTGATGCAGTGGCTTCTCCACCAAAAGCTGCGACGGTTACAGCGGAGCCGAGTGCCTTGATAACTGATCTTCTGGACGGTTTCGGTAGGGTATGTCGGGACATCCGACTCCCACTAAATATGGGTGGGTTATAAAATTAATATATAATTCCTCATGCAGCCCGGTGTCTAATAAACAAAATTATATATGCTACTTTATAAATACGTGTTTATCTTGTTTTCTGATATATAAAGGTACAGTTATGAACGTTATAATAGTTTATGCCGGTCGGCAATAGCGACAGAACAGACGGACGCCGCTAATGCTACCGCAGCACAAGGAAGAATTATCGGGCCGGCCGCCCCCAAACAGAATATGACTGGATTCTCCCGACGGGTAGAGCAGGTATCGATCTCTGGCATCCGCGAAGTGTTCGAGGCGGCGGGCGAGGACGCCATCAACCTCGGCCTCGGCCAGCCGGACTTCCCGACGCCGGAGCACGCCCGACAGGCGGCCGTCGAGGCAATTCAGGCGGGGGAAGTCGACGCCTACACGTCGAACAAGGGAACCGAGGAACTCCGGGAGGCCATCGCCGCCAAGCACAAGCGGGACAACGACCTCGACGTCGACCCCGGGGACATCATCGCCACCTCGGGCGGGAGCGAGGCGCTGCACATTGCGCTGGAGGCCCACGTCGACGAGGGGCAGGAGGTCATCTTCCCGGACCCGGGGTTCGTCTCCTACGACGCGCTGACCCATCTGGCCGGGGGGACGCCGCGACCGGTCCCGCTGCGTGAGGACCTCACGATGGCCCCCGAAACCGTCGAGGAGGCCATCACCGACGACACGGCAGCGTTCGTCGTCAATTCCCCGGCGAACCCGACTGGAGCGGTGCAGTCACCCGAAGACATGCGGGCGTTCGCCCGCATTGCCGACGAGCACGACGTGCTGTGTATTTCCGACGAAGTGTACGAACACCAGGTGTTCGAGGGCGAGCACCGCTCGCCGGCGGAGTTCAGCGACACGGGCAACGTCGTCGTCGTCAACGCCTGCTCGAAGGCCTACTCGATGACGGGCTGGCGGCTCGGCTGGGTCACCGGCGCGACCGACCGCATCGAGCGGATGCTGCGCGTCCACCAGTACGCGCAGGCCTGTGCGTCGGCTCCGGCCCAGTACGCCGCCGAGGCAG
This sequence comes from Haloarcula sp. CBA1122, assembly GCF_009741785.1. NCBI lineage: Archaea > Methanobacteriati > Methanobacteriota > Halobacteria > Halobacteriales > Haloarculaceae > Haloarcula > Haloarcula sp. CBA1122. The sequence continues at coordinate 31,919 of NZ_WPCB01000032.1, read as the reverse complement.
CACTGAGCGGGCCGCAGGACCAGGTTTCGGAGATGCGCGACGCCTTCCAGGAGCGCCGGGACGTGCTGCTGGACGGCCTCGACGAGATGGGACTCGACTGTCCGACGCCCAAGGGCGCGTTCTACGCGATGCCGAAGGTCCCCGACGGCTGGGTGGACGAGGTCATCGACCGCGGCGTCGTAGTCGTTCCCGGCGACGCCTTCGGCGAGCACGGCGCGGGCTACGCCCGAATCTCCTACGCGACGGACATGGAGACGCTGAAGGAGGCCATCGACATCATGGCCGACGCGACGGCGGCGGTTCGCTGAGTGGCCAGCAGTCAGCAGCCGACGCGGACAGTCGCCCCGAAATTGGAACAGTCTCGGTAGAGAGTGCGAAGAAACGCTTTACCCGCCGCCGGTCTTGACTCCGGTATCCCATCGTGGCATATGCATCCGAGTCCAGCGCGCTGTTCGACGGGGAGAGACAGGACTATACGACGGGCAGACGCAGGTCCCGGGAGGACAGTGGGATGGAGAAAGCGCTCTGGTATCTGCTGACGGCGACGCGCGGCGGCGCCAACCGGGCGCGTATCATCGACGCCCTCTCGGACCGACCGATGAACGCCAACGAACTCGCCGACGAACTCGACGTGGGCTACAAGACGATCAGGCATCACATGGAACAGCTTGAGGACCACGACGTAGTCGAGTCCGGCGACGAGGAGTACGCCAAACTCTACTTCCTGACCGACCGGTTCGACAACTACCGCGACACCTTCGAGGAAATCGTGGAGAAGATGGACGAATGACGGGGACAGATATAGAGAGGTGTCGCTGATGGCGATGGGACCGCTCATCACTGCCGCGGCAGCGCTCGCGGGACTCAACGTCCTATTGCTGCTCCCGCTGCTTGGCGTCTGGGTCCGCAACTACGCGACGTTCCGGACGGGACTCGTCGCCGGTCTCATCGCTTTCGCCGTCGCGATGCTCGCCGAGAACGCCATCGCGGTCTACTTCTTCTTCTCGATGCAGAGCTTCTACGCCGGCGATCCACACGTCCAGCAGGCCGTGCTGGTCCTGCGCTCGCTGCAGTTCGTCGCGATTGCCGGACTGAGCTACACCACGCTGCGGTAGCGCGATACCGGGAGTCCCGCAGTGGTATTGGCGATCCGTTCGGGCACGGACCACGAGTACTGTACCGCCACGAAGACGAACATGTTCGGGACAAGCGCCTGACTGGCGGGGACCGTCGTCGAACGTATGAGCACAGATCACCAGGAGTCGGTACAGGAACTCGACGTTCGGGACGTCGACGGAGAACCGTTCGAACAGATCATGAACGCCCTCGATTCCGTCGGCGAGAGCGAGGCGCTCCGGCTGGTGAACAGTTTCGAACCGGTGCCGCTGTACGACGTTCTCACGAGAAAGGGATACCAGTACGACACGGAACAGGTCGCCGACGAGGAGTGGCACGTCACGATCCGGCCGGAGTGAGATGCGTCCCGAGCGCGTCTCGCGGTGGTTCGTCACCGCCAGCGCGCTGTTTTTCGTCGGCTTCCACGCCGCGATGGCGGTCGCCGCGCCCCGCCGCGTCGTCGTCACGCTCGGCCTGTACGGGTTCGTCCTGCACGTCCTGTTCGGAAAGGCCTACGCGCTCGTACCGTCGTACTTCAACCGAGACCTCGCGTGGGATCGGGGGCCGGCCGTGCAGTTCCCGCTGTCCGTCCTCGGTACAGCAGGGCTAGCGCTCGCGCCGTTCGGTCCACCGTGGCTCCAGCCCGTCGGAACCACGCTCTGGGCAGGCGGCGTCGCGGTGTTTCTCGGGACGGTGGGATGGACGATTCGCGGCAACGTCACCGGCGCGGCGACTGGGACCGGCGGTCCAAACGCCCATCGGGAGCCGGTCGACCGAACCGCCAACGTCGCGGTCCCGATAGCGCTCGGCTACCTCGCATTCGCCGCGGGTGGCGCGCTCGCTACCACTGCCGGCTTCGAGTCGATGCTCCCCCAGCAACTGTCGCACTTGCTCGCTGCGGGGACGGCCGCGCTGTTCGTCTTCGGTGTCGGCTTCCGCCTGTTTCCCCGGTTTCTGGTCGCTGAAGCGCCGCGACCGGTCGTTACGGTTGTCATCGTTGCCGGCGCTGTCGGTCCCGCGCTGCTGGGCTTCGGACTGTTCGACCGTCGACTCCTCCTCATCGGTGGCATCATGGAAGCAATCGCAGTCGTGGGCTTTGCGCTGTCGTATATCGGGCTCTTCCTGCGGTCGGAGCGCCGTCGCGTCGGGTTCTACGTGGTGCTGGTGGCGGTCGTGGCCGGAGTCGTCGGTATCGGACTCGGACTGACTATCGCCGCAACCGGTCGGAGCCCGGCGCTGGTCAGCGCACACTATCGGGCGATGCTGGCGGGCTTTCTCGGACTCACCGTGGTCGGGGCGGCGTTCCAGTTCTACCCACCGGCGGTCGGCGTCTGGCCCTACGCGAACGACCGGACAGCGCTGGTGACGATTGGACTGCTCGGTGGTGGGCTCGGCGTTCAGCTACTCGGTCTTATCGGTCGGTTCGGCTGGATAATATCGGTCGGCACAGCGGCTGGAGCTCTCGGTGCACTTCTCTATACGTATCTCCTGTTAGCGGCGTTCGCCCGTCGATGGCAGTAGTAGCGACGCGCTGTGGGCCTACTCCGCGATGATACTGTCGAGCAGTTTCGTCTGGGCGGCTGCGAGGTGTTCAGCGAACGTCGAGACGGAGATATCCAGTTCCGACGCCACGTCACCGGCGTTGGCCCCTTTCGGATACTCGAAGTACCCCATCTCGACGGCGGTTTCGAGTACCTCCTGTTGCCGGTCGGTGAGTTTACTTCGGTCGACGAGGATCGAGTCCACCGGGTCAACGTCGCCGTTCCGCCGCATCGACCGGAGCGAGACGCCGTCGTACAGTTCTTTCAGCCGTGTCACGATAGCGCGCACCCGGTCGACATCGGGAGCGTGGAAGGTCAGGTGAAGCTGTCCGCCCTCGGCGCGGATATCAGCGACCGGACAGTCGTATGTTTCGACCGCCTCGCAGACGCACTCAGTTCGCGACCGTGAGAACTGGTAGCGGGAGCCGTTGCCCGTCGCGAACACCTTGTCCATGTCCTCCCGGGCCTCGATTGCCCCTTCGTCAGTGCCCGTCGCGGTGAACTCTTCGATGACTTGCCCGTCTTCATCTGGGCTGCTTCGGGCGACGTCGGTCACGGCCGCGCCCGCCTCGTCCGAGACACTCGCCACCGGACAGGCCCCAGGGGTGTCGACCGACAGCTCCACTCTAATGCCGGAGTCGCTCATATGAGTTACTGTGACACCACATTACAAAACGGGCGAGGCGCGTTCCCACGGAGTGAAAAACCCCCTCAATCTGCTGGGTGCTGATCGGGAACCGACCCCTCGAACCCATCCGGCTGATAATCACAGAGGGGGTCCGCCGCCAGCGGGTCCCCCGTCGTCGCGTACGCTCGCGACCGACTGCCGCCACAGACTGTTCGGTACCGGCAGGCCCCGCACTTGCCTGTCAGCGCGTCGTCGTCCCTGAGCTGCTGGAACAGCGGTGAGTCCCGGTAAATGTCCACGACGCTTTCCTCTCGAACGCTGCCCGCCGATTTCGGAAGGAACCCGGAGGGGAACACCTCGCCGGTGTGGCTCACGAAGGCAAAGCCCTTGCCGGCGCGTATACCCATCCGGCGGTTGAGCCCGCCGGCACCGTCCTCCTGGTTCTGAATCGCGACGCGCCGGTAATGGGGTGCTTCGGTCGTCTTGAGGCCGAACGATGCCTCCTCGCTGACCTCGTGGAGCCACGACAGCACGCGCTCCGCCCGCTCGGGGGCAATCGGCGTCAGCACCCGCCCGCGGCCGACCGGGACGAGGAAGAACACCGACCACAGCACCGCATCGAGGTCCGCGACGAGGTCCCGGATCGCCGGCAGTTGCTCGACCGTCTCGGCGCAGACGGTGGTGTTGATCTGCAACGGGATATCGAGGTTGCGGGCCGCCTCGGCCGCTGCCATCGTCGCCTCGAAGCTCCCGGATTCGCCCCGGAAGGTGTCGTGAGATTCGCTGTCGCCGCCGTCGATGGACAGGGCCAGCCGCCGGAGTCCGGCGTCGTCGAGTTCGGCCAGTCGGTCCCGCGTGATCGAGTTCGTCCCGCTTGGGGTCAGCGTCATCCGGAGGCCCTGCTCGGTCCCGTAGTCGATGAGTTCCGGGAGGTCCTCGCGGGCGAGCGGGTCCCCGCCCGAGAGGACGACCAGCTGGCCGTCGCCGAAGTCGCGGGCCTGGTCCAGCAGTGCCTTCCCCTCCGCCGTCGATAGCTCGTCGGGGTGGCGGCGCGGCTGGGCGTCGGCCCGGCAGTGTTTACACGCAAGTTCACAGGCCTGCGTCACCTCCCAGATCAGCACGAGCGGCTGCTCGTCGAGGTCGAGTTTCCCCCGCATCTATGCCTCCCGGTGGACGCGGGTGACGTGGCCCCCACAGCCACACCGCTGGACGTACTCCACTGAAATGGTCTCGCCGAACGCCTCCGCCAGCGCATCGAACAGGTAGGTTTCCGGGTGGCCGTGGTCGGCGTGGCTCACCAGATTGACGTGGTTCCCCGCCGTCGTCATCTCGACGGCGTCGATGGCCTGTTCGACGACCACGTCGGGGTCTTCGGCGTGTGCAGGCGTCTCCAGGTTCGCCGACCAGGAGTTGTCGTGAACCTCGGTTGTAACCGGAGGCACGTCCTCGTGGGAATGGCTCATATGTACCGGTTGACGGCGGGCGTCCCTCGGTCCTATCCCGAAGATGTTCGGGTTATTATATACAACGGATTGCAGAGAGGAATTCGTCTGAGCGACTTTATCACACGTATTGCTACGACACCCGTTCGACCAGCCAGTCGAACTGCTTGTTCAGTTCCTTCTTGCGCTGTCGTGAGATAACGGTCGAATCGATCATCTCGCCGAGCACCGGGAGGTCGAGCGCGCTGTACTCCGTCGTCGCCGTGACTTCAGTCCCGCCGTCGACGGCCTCGACCGTGTACTCCGTCATCATTGACTCGAAGATGCCCTGCCGTTGCTCGTACCGCAGCACTGCGTCAGTTTCGACGATTTCGAGGTCCAGTTCGATTTCGAAGAGTCCGACGCGGTTCGTGATGCCGAGGTCGTCCCCGTCGAGTGTCACCTCGTCGAACCCTGCCGCAAGCATAAACGGCTCCACGTCAGTTATCAGGTCGGTGACTGTCTCTGGGTCGGCTGGGACCGTCCGAGTCAGCGAGACGCGTTCCATACCGGACGGCCAGCGGCCGGCGGAATAAGCGTTCGCCATACCCGGAGATGTTCGGCTCAATGGTTTTGCGCGACCTGATCTCGTGGTGATAGTGTATGACACCACTCCCCAAGTTTCTTATCCCCATCACGACTATGCGAACATGTTCGGGATTACGGACGCGGGGGTCGGGCGAATATATTCGGATACACCAATGCCACACGCTGAACTCACGCTCACGATTCCGGACGAGATCTGGATCGGCGACATCTCGCGAGCGTACGACGACGCGACGTTTCGCATCCTGTCTGCCCTCCCCGGCGAGGACTCCGGTGTCGGGCTCGCGGAGATCACATCGGACGACCTCCCAGCGGTCCTCCGTGATATCGAGAACCGGGAATCGGTCACGACCCTTGAGATACTTTCACACCGGGACGACAGCGCGCTGATTCAGTTCGAGACGTCGATGCCGCTCCTGCTCTTCCCAGTCCAGGGCTCGGGCGTCCCGCTTGAGATGCCGTTCACCCTGTCCAACGGCGAGGCCGTCTGGGAGATATCGGCGCCACAGGAGCGGCTCTCCGAACTCGGCGAGCAACTGGAGGAGTTCGGTATCTCCTTCAGCGTCGACCGCATCCAGCAACACCTCGAAACCGAGCAGGTGCTCACCGAGAGCCAACTGGAACTGGTACAGGAGGCCATCGACGCGGGCTATTACGACACGCCGCGGGAGTGCTCGCTAACGGAACTGGCGGACCGCGTCGGTATCGCGAAGTCGACCTGCAGTGAAACCCTCCACCGCGCGGAGGAGCAGATCCTGAAACAGTTCGTCTCGGACCTCCCCGCGCGGTGAGGGGAAGTCGAAGCGCGTAATACGCGCCTCTGTGAGAGGTACGACATATGAGTTCCGACGCGGTCGACGAGACGCACGAAAACGCCCGACAGGAGGTCATCGCGGTGGACGCCGACGACAACGAGGAGGGGCTGGTCAATCGGCTCGACGCCCACACCGGCGAGGGGGTTCGCCACCGCGCGTTCACTGCCCTGCTGTTCGACGAGAACGATCGGATTCTGCTCGCCCAGCGCGCGGCGAACAAACGCCTCTGGGACACCCACTGGGACGGCACCGTCGCCTCCCACCCAGTTGAGGGCCAGACACAGGTCGAAGCCACCGAGGAGCGACTCGAAGAGGAACTGGGTATCGACCCCTCGCAGTACCAGAACCTCCGCGTGACCGACCGGTTCGAGTACAAGCGCTACTACGAGAACGCCGGCCTCGAATGGGAAGTGTGTGCGGTGCTGCAGGCCACGCTCCACGACACCTCGCTGGAACCGAACCCCGAAGAGGTCGACGGCCTCATGTGGGTCCCCTACGAGCGGCTCCGCGAACACCCCGAGTACTACCGCCAGCTCCGCCTCTGTCCCTGGTTCGAGATCGCGATGCGCCGGGACGAGGAACGGTAACGCCGACGGTCAGCATCAGCGCGGGCGGCAGGCATCGCAGTGACGCCGCCCCGACCCGTTTCCTTTTCGGCCCGGCCACCCAACCCCGGGTATGGACGTTCCGCTGTACGACTCTCTCGACGGTCAGATCGTACTCGTCACCGGAGCCACGCGGGGCATCGGGAAGGCAATCGCCGACGGGCTGGTCGACCTCGACGCAACGGTGTATGCCGGCGCTCGCGATACCGGCGACATCGCGGCTACGGACCGCCATGCCATCGAACTCGACGTGACCGACGACGACGGGATGGTCGCCGCGGTCGACCGCATCGAGCGTGAGCAGGGACGGCTCGACGTGCTGGTCAACAACGCCGGCGTGATGGACTCACGGGAGCCGCTCGACGAGATGCCGACAGATGTTATCGACCACACCCTCGACACGAACCTCCGGGGGGCGGTCCTCATGACGAAGTACGCCCTCCCGCTGTTGCTGGCCGAGGAGGGCGGCCGTGTCGTCACCATGGCCTCCGGGCTGGGAGCCATCACCGAGAGCCAGTCGGGCGGCACGCCGGCCTACCGCATCTCGAAGACGGGCGTCAACGGACTGACGAAGTACCTCGACGGCGAGTACGCGGCCGACGGCCTCATCGCCAACTCGGTGTGCCCGGGCTACGTCCAGACGGACATGACCGAGGGGAGCGCTCCACGGACGCCCGAAAAGGGGGCTGAGACGCCAGTCTGGCTCGCTCGCTTCCGACCCGATGCACCGAGCGGGCGGTTCTGGCGCGATAGGGCCGAAATCGAGTGGTAGGCAGCCGCGATCAGTCAGCGTTCTCGCTTCCGGCCGTCGCTGGCTCGTCTGTCGCGTGGGCGGGCTCAGCCGCCGGCAGTTGCAGTTCCACAGTCGTTCCCGGCTCGGCCGTATCGGGGAACGACATCCGGCCGCCGAGGTTTCGGACGATCCAGTTGACGAGCCAGAGCCCGACGCCGGAGCCATGTTTGAGCGGCGTTTCGGTTCCCGAGCGGATGACCTCGCGCTCGTGGTCGGTGATACCGGGACCGTTGTCGTGAACGGCCACGCGGACGCCCGGCGTTCCGTCGGTCCGCGTCGCCGTAATCTCGACTTCGACAGGACCCCCATCGGTCGCCTGATGTTCGACGGCGTTCTCGACCAGTTCCTCTAGTGCGATGAGGATCGACGGACCGCCCTGTATCCAGAGATCATCCTCGCAGGTGAGCGTGATCGCCACGTCGGGGCGGCGGTCCCGAGCATCGCTCACGACCGATTCCAGCAGCCTCTGGAGCGCTGTCGGGCTGTGCTGTTCGGTCTCCAGGGCCTCGGTAACTCGGCCGATCTTGTTACTGCGGTCGACGATGTCGTCGACTGTGCTGATAATACGGTCGAGTCGCTCGCGTTCGTCGGCGTCGGCCGTGTCCCGGAGCAGGTCCGCGTTCCCCTTGACGACGTTCATCTCGTTTCGGATATCGTGCCGGAGCAAGCGGTTGAGTACGTCCAGTCGCTGTTCCCGTTGTCGCCGCTCCGTGATGTCTCGGAGGCTGATGAGGTGGCCCGAGACAACGCCGTACGCGCGGTACAGCGGTATCACGCGTACGTCGTAGTACCGGACGCTGCCCTCGTGTTCGAGGGTCGTCTCGGTCTGCGTTCGCTCGCCGGGACCGGGAACCGCCTCGGCGAGTGCTGGTAACACCTGTGGTAGCGAACGGCCCAACAGCGCGTCCTGGTCGCCGTCGAACAGCGCCGTAGCAGCCGCGTTGACATCGACAATGCGGCGCTCGTCGTCGACGATGATGACCAGGTCGTCCATTTCGGTGAAGATCGCTTCCCGGCCCAGTTCCCGGGTCACCGGTGCCACGTCGAGCAGTTGCCCGCGGAGGATGGCGACTGAGAGGACCGCCCCCGAGGCGACGTACCCGAGACTTGTTGGGTTGAACGGAGTCGGTAGCGCACCGAGCACGAACAGCGACTGGACGACCGTCGGGACGGCGATGGCGAGCAACAGTGCGATCCCCTGGCCCTGAAACACCTGGTTCGACCGGAACAGCATCCGCAACAGGAGGACACCGCCGGCGAGAATCAACAGCAGTATGTAGGACATGTGCCCCCAGTACATGACTTCGTACGCGGGAGCGAGCGCCACCGACGATACGGAGACGGATTGTGTCCCATGACCGGACCAGATGAGTTCGTGGGCGTGATTCGACCACACGAGCGTGACAAACACCGCCGGTTCGACGAGCAACAGCGCTGTTCGGCGTTGGGTGAGCCAGTGTGGATGCCCCGTGTACTCGATAACCGTCACGAGCCACGCGACAGGGATGATTACCGAGAGCGTCAGCTGCACCTGGACGAGTCGCTCCATGGTGGCCAATCCCGGCACAGCGAGCTCGATACCGTACGTCACGGCCCAGAGGCTCGCCGCAACGACGAACACTGCCAGCGGTCCTGCGCCCGGCCGGTCCCGGTGGAGCCACACCAGAAAGGCGACGCCCATACCGACGACACCCGACAATAAAACGACAGTAAGCGGCGACAGGACCATTCAGTAGCGTAGTAATGGCGTCCCTGATATAACTATTCTCGGTCACTTCGACTGCGAGCGAACCGCGGACCACACGGCGAGGGCACCAAGTACGAACGCCGGAACGAGCGGGAGTGTGAGATATGCGTCCCGGAGCGTGAGCCCGAAACTGCTGATGACGCCCTGTGCGGACGGCAAAAGCAAAATTGCGCCGGGGACGAACAGGAACGCCACGCCGATCATCCCGACCAGAATCCAGCCGCTCGTCCCGAACTCGGGACCGTCGGCGGCTTCCGTACCCGTCTCACTGTCCGCAGATGGGGCGTTTGCGGACTGTGGCTCCGTGTCGGGACGGTGGACGTAGCCGGACTCGTCGTCAGCCATCGGCACGCACCCCGTCGCGCCCGCTCGAACGGTGCGTCACGATGGGACCTCCCCCGGGAGTACCGACGAAACAACGTGGCTGCATGTCTCGGCATCAGGCAAGCGAGCGCAAAACGCTAACGGTCCCGCTACTGCGACAGACCAGGTGCTTCCTGGCTCGAGATGTCACGCAGGCTCATCCGATGCCCGCTGGATGAAGCGTGTGCGTCCCGCTGGCCCTCCGCGACCGACGAGTCTTCGTACAGTCCCTCGAACGCACACTCATGGCAGACGACGTGGTAGCTCCCAGCCATACATTTTGTTTCATATCGCTATATTTTAAGCCTACCGTTTTCAGATATTATATACATTGCAGTCCCGCAAACGGTCGTCAGGGTATTTATCGACCGCGACCGATGGAGTAGTATGGTGGATTTCCAGTCCCGTGACACACGCCGGGGTCCGACCGACGGGGAAGACGACGAGACAGACGAGGACGAGGGCGAAACGGGAGACGACGAGGAATCCGCGGCAGTCGATACCGACTCCGAGGCCGCCAGTTCAGAGCCAACCGAAGCAACGGATACAGCAGCGGAAAACAACGACAGAGAAGCAAGTGGGGGTGACGGAACGGAGACTTCTGCGGCGGACGACGTGACGGGGGACGGTGACGGCTCCACGTCGGAGCCTGAAGCCGACAGCGCCGTCGCAGAACGAATCGACGAGGCGGTAGAGCAAAGCAGCCATCCAGCGGCCGAAACACAGGACACTGAAGGGGCCGGCGGGGCGGAGCGACCCGACGAGGGCCCCCACGAAGACCCCCTTTCTGAGACACAGGCAGGCGATCCACCGGAAAACACATCGCAGGCTGAGACGCCGCCGACAGCGGATGAACCACCAGCGCAGACAGTCCCACGGGACGACGCGTCGCAAGAACAGTCGGTTGCCGCCGCCGTCGTCACGGTCGGGACAGCGACGGAAACGGGCGACCCGACGGGCGAGGCGGTAGAGACAGCACTCGAAGCGACCGGACAGACGGTCACCGCCCGCGAGCGCCTGCGAGGGGACTACGACGGCATTCAGGGTGCCGTCGACAGACTAGTCGGGCGCGACGACGTGGAGGTCGTCGTCACCGCGGGGGGCCTCGGCGTCGCCCCGTCGGCGCAGACGCTCGAAGCAGTCCACCCACTGTTCGAAAAGGCCCTGCCGGGGTTCGAGGAAGTGTACCGGAGCCTCCTCTTCGAACAGCAGGGAACCGGTGTCATCGCCATCCGTGCGACTGCCGGGATCGCTGGAGAGACGCCGGTGTTCTGCCTGCCCGCGGACCCGGCAGCGGTTCGTATCGCTATCGACGAGATCATCGCGGCCGAAGCTCCGTCTCTCGTCGCTGACCTGTCCTGAGCCGACACGACGAACTCGCGGTATCAGTCTTGTGACCGTTTAGCCGGCTTAACGTGATATTTGCCGGTTCGTCCCAGGTCGCTAATTTTCCCACTTCCGACGGCTTTTCTCCCGAATATCGGCCGTTTAAACGTTTAAAGCGGCGTGAAAAGTCGTTAACTCCGTCACCCATTGAAGTAGAGACAGCCCACAGGCTCGTGTGTCATGTCCGATCGCAACGCGACACGACGCGGCGTGCTCACGGGTATCGGCGCGACAGCTGCAGCTGCACTGGGTGGGGCGGCCATCTCCGGGACGGTTGCGGCGGCCGGTCCCTGGGAGTCCGTCGAGTCCCCGACCGGGAACACCCTCCACGACGTCGAATACACGGCCACCGGCGCGTACGCGGTAGCGGGTGGCGGTATCGTCCTCGAACGGACTAGCAGGGGCTGGCAGAAGGTCATCGGCGGTGGCCCGACCGGCAACGGGAACAGCCTCTACGGGGCCGATGTAACCGACGACGGCAAGGCCCTCTGGTTCGTCGGTGCCTCGGGCGCTATCGGCGAGTACGACGTGGAATCGGGCGTCCTCACCGACCACAGCGCCCCGATGGACGTGACCAACAACTTCAACGACGTGTCCGTGACCGGGAGCGCCGGCGAGGCGAACGTCTACGTCGCCGGCGACTCCGGCAAGATGTACTACAGCTTCGAGAACGGCGCGAGCGAGACGTGGGACTACACCACGCCCGGCTCCGGGTCGGCCATCAACGCCGTCGACTTCCACGGCGTGCGCTCGGGCCACATCGTCGACGGCAACAAGAGCGTCTTCGCCACCGACGACGGCTCGACGTGGAACAAGATCGGCCTCGCCGACGCCAACGTCAACTTCTACGGCGTCGACTCCGACGGCCCAGATGACGTGTGGGTTTCCGGCGGTGGCGGGATGATTTTCCACTGGAACGGGTCCGAGTGGACGCCGACCGACACGGGCGACGTCGGCCTGCGTGACATCGAGGTCACCGGCGACGACAGCACCGGCTACACGGTCGGCGGCGGTAAGGTGTACGCCCTCGGCGATGGCGGCTGGACCCAGGAACAGACGCCCGCTGGCGAGAACCTGAAAGCCATCGTCCGCGGCGGCACGACATCGCGGTCGGTTCGGGCGGGACTATCCTGGAGCAGTAGCGACGGTACAGTAGGGCAGGCCGGTTCGAGACCGCGGTGCGCCGGAGCCACTGACTTTTCACCGACCCCCTCCAACACCCTGCATGGACGACATTCAGGTCCAGGGTACGTCGGTCCCCGCACTCGGCCTCGGGACGTGGCAGCTCACCGGCCAGTCCTGCCGTGAAACCGTCGAAACGGCGCTGGATATGGGCTATCGCCACATCGACACTGCACAGGCGTACGGCAACGAGCGGCAGGTCGGACTGGGGATGGACGCCGCCGCGGTCGACCGCGAGGACGTGTTCTTGACGACGAAGCTCGACGGCTCCAATCGCGACGAGCGGAGCGTCCGCCGGTCGACGCGGGAGAGCCTGAACAAACTGGGAACGGACTACATCGACCTCCTGCTCATCCACTGGCCGAACACGCCGTGGATGGCATCCCTGTCGGAGACGCTCGGGGCGATGAACGACCTCGTCGAGGAGGGGCTGGTCCGGCACATCGGCGTCAGCAACTTCTCGCCGTCGCTGCTGGACAAGGCGCGGGACATCTCCGCGGCCCCTATCTTCACCGACCAGGTGCAGTACCACCCCTACTGGGACCAGCGGAAGCTACTCGACTACTGTCGCATCCACGACGTGCTCCTGACTGCCTACAGCCCGCTCGCCCGCGGCGGCGTCCTCGACGACCCCGCGCTCGTCCAAGTGGGTAACAGGTACGGGAAATCCCCGGCGCAGGTCGCGCTTCGGTGGCTGGTCCAGCAGGACGGCGTGGCCGCGATTCCGAAAGCGTCCAGCCGCGACCACCTCGAAGCGAACATGGCAGTCTTCGATTTCGAACTCACCGACGCGGAGATGGAGCGGATCCGGGACCCGTCGAAGGTCAAGACCGGCGTGCAGTTCGTTCGGTCGCAGTTGCCGTTCTGAGCGCCACAGTTGACTGGTTCTGCGGCCACACCGATTCGTCAAGCGTTTTGACGCCGCCGTTCCAACCCCGCGCTATGGTAACGGCGCTCGCCGATGATATCTGGTGGTACGACCTCACGGGCGTCAACGCAACGCTCGTCGACGACGACGGAGCGCTAACGCTCGTGGACACCGGGCTTCCCTGGCACGGCAACGCGCTCATCGCCGGCCTGAGCGACGCCGGCTACGAACTCCGGGACCTGGACCGAATTCTGCTGACGCATTTCGACTTCGACCACGTCGGCGGGCTGTCGGCCTTCGACGGCATCGACGTGACTATCTACGTCGGGGAGCGGGACGCCCCGCTGGTCACCGGCGAGCAGGCTCCGCCGCTGGGCAACCACAAGGGAGCGTTCCAGCGACTCGTCTCGCCGTTCCTCGACGCGCCGGACAACGACGTCGTCCCCCTCGCCGACGGCGACACCGTCGGCAGTTTCACTGTCTACGATACCCCTGGCCACACGCCGGGGCACGTCTGCTACGTCAGCGAAGACCATTCGCTTGGACTGCTGGGTGACCTCGTCCGGGAGGACAGCGGCCGCTTCGAGCCCTCGCCGTGGCTGGTGAGCTACGATACCGACGCCGTTCTCGGAGTATCAGAGACTTCGCCGAGCGCGCACCGCGGTTTGAACTCGCTGTGCCGGGCCACGGCGTCCCCTTCGAGGAAGGGGGTTCCGCGAAACTCAGTAAGCTGGCAGCGACGCTGTGAAACGGCTGGCCTAGTCGCTACTGAGCCGGCCAGCAACGAAATCCTGACCGCCCAGCCCGACCGCTAGCGCGAACCCGATACCGACGGGGAACACGACCGCGAGCAACAACACGGCGAGCAGCAGCGAGTCGACGCCCGCGAGGTTGAGCGCGATAACGGCGGTAAACAGGTAGACGAGCGCCTGCAGCGTTCCCGAGAGGAGCGGCTTCGAGACCCACTCTTCGGCGGCATCGACCGACGTGATCACGTCGGCGACGTGATCAGCAACTAGTGCCCCCAGAACGAGGACGACGAGGGCACCGACCAGGGTCGGCGCGTAGGTCAATCCATCACGGAGCAGGGCCGCGACGGGAGCGATAGTGAGCGTCGCCGCAGCGACGTAGACGGCCGCCGCGTAGACGTAGTACTCGACGACTAGACCAGCCACTCTGCCAACGGTGCCGCTGTCAGCGTCGAGCAGCTGTCCGAGGTGCGTTTCCGGGAAGTTCTCCGTGATACCGGGACTGGAGACGAGGCCGGGGACGAGCGTGCCCAGCAGTCGGCCGAGACCGAACCCGACGACCAGGAACACTGCGGCGGCGACGATGTTCGGAACGTACCCGAACAGCGTCGCGGCGAGCGTCCGGAGCTCGCTGATGTTCAGCGTTCTGACCGCCGCAAGAACAGCGACCAGATAGACGAGATATCGGGCGAGCAGACCTGCTGCGGACGCGACCGGGTCCGACTCCGCTGTGACGGCAGACACCGGCGTTTCCTCGGCGCGGTCGTCGAGCCCGCGTTCGAGCGTCCAGTCGTACACCGCGCTGTCGAGGTACTCGCCGACCCCGTAGCCGATGGCGAGGATGACTGCCGCAATCAGTATCGTTCCGACGGCCGATACGCCGTCGGCGATGAGTGTTGACAGATATTTGGCAATTCTATTAGCGACGTTCGCTTGCAGCAACAGCGGTCGTTCCGTGACGGCCTGAATCGCTAGCATAGGTGTATCCAGTAGTTACTCTCTTAATCTATCTATTAAATCCGTCGAAGAATATGTTAAATTATGCCCTTCAACAGCAAGAGGGTGCGGCCGGACCGGCTGTTGGTACTGCTGGGCGGACACCATAGACACGAAAAGACCGGGCGAGCCTACAGTTCCTCGGCGACCGCCTCGGCGTCAAGCAGGTCCGGGTCGACGACGAGGTCGGTCTGTCGGCTGGCGAAGTCCGGCAGGGAGCCCGCCGCGTAGACGACGACCCGGAGGTCGGGGGCAAGGTCCTTGGCGACGGCGATGGAGGTCGCCTGCGACATCTCGGTCAGCAGGTAGACCTCGGCCTCGTGGATGCCGGCTTCTTCGAGCCCGGGTCGGTTACCGACGTCGGCGACTGTGACCGTGTGGCCTTCGGCTTCGAGCGCGTCGGTGAGCGCGTTCGGGTCCGAGCCGACGAGAACCACCTTCATTCGTACTCGATAGTCGCTGGCGGTTTGTGGGTCACGTCGTAGACGACGCGGGCGACGTTCTCGTGCGCCCCGGTGATGCGCGACTGGATGCGCTGGAGCGTGTCCCAGTCGAGTTCCTGTGCGCGGGCGGTCATCCCGTCCCGGCTCTCGACGGAGCGGACGGCGACGACCCAGCCGTGGACGCGGTTGTCGCCCTTGACGCCCGTGGCCTTGCCGATGACGGCGGCCAGCGCCTGCCACGGCTCGTACTCCTCCAGTTCCTCCTCGACGACGTGGTTGGCCTCGCGGGCCACTTCCAGTTTCTCCTCGGTGACTTCGCCGATGATGCGGACGGCGAGGCCGGGGCCGGGGAACGGCATCCGCTCTGAGATTATCTCCTCGAGGTCGAGCGCCCGGGCGACCTCGCGGACCTCGTCCTTGTAGAGGTCCCGCATCGGCTCGACGATGCCCTCGAAGTCCACTACTTCGGGGAGGCCGCCGACGTTGTGGTGGGACTTGATCGTCCCCTCACTCTCGATGCGGTCGGGGTAGATGGTCCCCTGAACGAGGTAGTCGGCGTCGACGTCCTTCGCGACAGTCTCGAACTCCCGGATGAACTGCTCGCCGATGATGTGACGCTTCTCCTCGGGGTCGGTCTCGTCGCCGAGCGCATCGAGGAAGCGGTCCTGGGCGTCGACGATCCGCAGCGAGTCCATGTAGCTGAACGTCTCGCGTATCTGGTCGGTCTCGCCTTTCCGCATCAGCCCGGTGTCGACGTAGACCGGGGTGAGCTGGTCGCCGATGGCCTCGTAGGCCAGCGCGGCGGCCGTCGAGGAGTCGACGCCGCCCGACAGTGCGATGACGGCGTTCTTGTCGCCGATCTCGTCGGCGATCTCGGCTTTCGCGTCGGCGATGAACTCGTCGACGTTCACCATCAGTGGCTCACCTCCTCAGTCGTCACAGTGTGTGGATCGTCGCCGAGCACCGCTTCGAGCAGGCCGACGAAGGGCGGGCTAGCGCGTGTCGGTCGGGAGCGGAACTCCGGATGGAACTGCGTCCCGATGAAGTACGGGTGGTCCTCGGGCGCGAGTTCGAGTATCTCCATACGGTTTTCGGCGTAGCCAGAGAACTTCAGCCCGGCGGCTTCGAGGTCGTCGATGTACTCGGGATTGACCTCGTAGCGGTGGCGGTGCCGCTCCGTACAGGACTCGCCGCCGTACAGCGTCGCGGCAAGCGTGTTCGCGTCGATTTCGGTTTCGTGAGCACCCAGCCGCATCGTCCCGCCCATGTCCTCGATCTCGTACTGCTCGGGCAGGATGTCGATGACGGGGTGTGGGGTGTCTTCGTCCAGTTCGGCGGAATGGGCGTCGTCGAGGTCCAGTACGTTGCGGGCGTACTCGACGACGGCCATCTGGAATCCGAGACACAGCCCGAGGAATGGGATATCGTTCTCGCGGGCGTACCGAATCGCCTCGATTTTACCCTCCGTACCACGGGCACCGAAGCCACCCGGCACGACGATGGCGTCGGCCTCGCGCATCCGGTCAGCGTGGTGGTCGTTCATCTTCTCGGAGTTGACCCATTGGACGTTCACGTCGACGTTCTTCTCCAGGCCGGCGTGTTTCAGCGCCTCGTGGACGGACATGTAGGCGTCTTCGAGGTCGTACTTGCCGACGAGGGCAATATCGACTTCGCCCTCGGTGTTCTGGGTGACAAGGTCGCGCCAGCGGTTCTCCCGCTCGTCCTCGGGCAGGGCTTCGGTCGCGATGTCGAGTTCCTCCATCACGTACTGGTCGAGGCCTTCCTCCTCGACCATCAGCGGGACGTGGTAGATGTCGTCGACGTCGGGATTCGAGAAGACGGCTTCCGTCGGCACGTCACAGAACAGCGCGATCTTCTCTTTCGTGTCGATATCGAGTTTGTCCGAACAGCGGCCGACGAGAATGTCGGGCTGGAGCCCGATAGAGCGCAGTTCCTTCACGGAGTGCTGGGTCGGCTTGGTCTTCTGCTCGCCGTTTTTCGAGTAGGGAACGAGCGTGACGTGGGTAAAGAGAATATCGTCCTCGTCTTCCTCGTGGGCGAACTGACGGAGCGCTTCGAGATACGGCATCCCCTCGATGTCCCCGACGGTGCCGCCGACTTCGATGATACAGACGTCGTTGCCCTCGGCGGCCTCGCGGATGCGGCGTTTGATGTCGTCGGTAATATGCGGGATAATCTGGACCGTGCGACCGAGGTAGTCGCCGGACCGCTCCTTCTCGATGACGTGCTGGTAGGTCTTCCCCGTGGTGACGTTGTGGTCGAAGGTCATGTCGATGTCGAGGAAGCGCTCGTAGTTCCCCAGGTCGAGGTCGACCTCCCCGCCGTCTTTGAGCACGTACACCTCCCCGTGCTGGAAGGGGTTCATCGTACCGGCGTCGACGTTCAGATACGGGTCGATTTTGACCGCTGTAACGTCGAACCCGGCGTTTTTGAGTAATCTACCTGTGCTGGCGGCGGTGATGCCTTTCCCCAGGCCAGACATCACGCCACCGGTGACGAAGATGAACTTCCGACCCAGTTCCGGGTCGTAGTCCGTTTCGGGTTCGGTCGGCATACCGACGGTGAACCCCGCGTAGTCTAAACGGTTTCGGAGCGCGCACTGTTCGCCACCCCGTCGCAGTGTCAACGGGGCTACAGTGACGGCTGTGTGAGGACGCGCCATGCCGCCACGAGAACAGCCAGCGTCAGCGCCGAGAACAGCGCATCACCGGGACTAGAGCCGATGGCGATGAACAACAGGTAGCCGGCGACGAATCCACCCAGAAGCGAGACGACGCCGTGCCGTGTCGAGTGCGACACCGCCGCCCTGGTTCGTGTTGACATAGTTCATTATTTATCAGTATATAGTATAAATGTACCTTCGGCTGGTCGTCAGGACTTGAGCACGCCGGATTTGATAGCGACGTAGGTCCCGAGGCCCCCCAGCGAGGCGAGGACGAGCGCCCGGGCTGGTCCGCCCGCGACGAGCGCCGTCTGCATCAGGACTAGCAGCGCCACCAGTGTGGCGATAAACGAAACGGCAGCGAACGCGAGCGGGCGGTTCATGATCGGAGATTGGGCCGACAGCGCCTCTGTCTTTCGATACTGTCCGGTAGTCTCGGGTCCCGGCAGTCGGATTCAACACCGGCTACAGGTGGTCACGGAGAAACGGCCCAACAGTCTCACCGACACGGCCGCTCTGGCCGACGAAGTGGTGGTCGGCCGGCAGTCGCTCGACGGCCTGTCCCAGTTCGGTGGCCCGGTCGACGACCGGCTCCCAGTCCACAGTGTCGTCGCGCTCGCCGACCACGACCTGTACCGGGCAGTCGATAGCGTCGAGCGCGGCGACAGCATCGAGATGGGCGGTCAGTCCGGCCGGCGGAGCGAGGACGGAGAGGACCGACGGCTCGGACTCGCTATCGAGTTCGGCGGCCGCACAGAGCGCCACAGCTGCGCCGAAACTGTAGCCAAACAGGCCGACGGCGTCGGCCCGCTCGCTCGCCCACGCCAGCGCGTTCTCGGCGTCGACCCGCTCGCCGCGGCCCTCGTCCCACGCGCCGTAGTCGAAGCGGAGACAGCCGACATCAGGGGCCAGTGCGTCGCTAACCGCGTTCAGGCGCGTGTCCGACCGCTTACCGCCGTACTGTGGATGGGGCGGGCACGCAACGACGATAGCGTCCGACCCGGGTCGTCGAGCGTCGCGGTGACGTCTCGCCCGCCCGGAATCCCGACGGTAGTCATACGTGTTCACTCGCCAGCCCTCTGTAAGAAATTTAAGGTTGGAGAGACCAATGCGCATATATGGGAATCCTCTCGCGCGCGTCGTACGTCATCCGCTCGAAACTCAACGCCGTCCTGAACCGAGCGGAGGACCCGACAGAGACCCTCGACTACAGCTACGAGCAGTTGCGTGACGAACTGCAGGACGTCAAGCAGGGCATCGCGGACCTGACGACCCAGAAGAAACGACTGGAGATACAGAAGCGCCGCCTCGAAGAGAACGTCGAGAAGCACAATGAGCAGGCGCGCCAGGCCGTCGAGCAGGACCGAGAGGACCTTGCCCGCCAGGCGCTAGAGAAGAAAAAGCAGAAGATGAGCCAGATCGAGGATCTGGAGGGCCAGATACAGGACCTGCAGAGCCAGCAGGACCAGCTAGTCGAGCAGAAAGACGAACTCCAGAAACAGATCGAGCAGTTCCGGACCAAGAAGGAGACGATGAAGGCCCGCCACGAGGCCGCGAAGGCGTCGGCGCGCGTCAACGAGGCAATGACCGGCGCTGGCGACGAGATGCAGGACATCAATCAGGCTATCGAGCGCGCAGAGGAACGCACCGAGGACATGGAGGCCCGCTCGCAGGCGATGGACGAACTCCGCGAGGATGGCGTCCTCGAAAGTCAGATATCGGATGAGAGTTCGCTGGAGCGGGAGCTTGAGGAAGTCCGACAGAAAGGCTCAGTCGACGCCGAACTCGACACGCTGAAAGCCGAGATGGGGAAAGCCGAGGACGGCGACAGCGGGTCAAGCGACGCGGACGTCTCCGAGGCCGAACTGGAGAAGGAACTCACGGACGAGAGTACGCAGGTCGACGTCGACGAGAGCGAGGTCGAGTCAGAACTCGACGAACTGAAAGAAGACGAAAAGTAGCGCCGCCGCCGCGGGATTTTTACAGCGGCCAGACGACAGACACCGAGAGCGTCGTGACGACGCACAGAAGGAGCTGTAGCGGGCCGCCGACGCGCAGGAAGTCGGTAAAGCGGTACCCGCCGGGGCCGTACACCATCAGGTTCGTCTGATAGCCGATGGGTGTCAGGAACGCCGTTGCGACTGCGAACGTCACGACGACGAGGAACGGGAACCCGGCGACGCCGATCTCGGCGGCGGTAGCGACGGCAATCGGAATCATCAGCACGACGGTCGCGGCCGGAGTGATGACGCTGGCGAGGACGGCCGTCAGGAGGTACACCAGCGCCAGCAGCGCGAGCGGCGGGAGGACGCCGGCCGCGTCGACGAGGAGGCCACCGACGAACGCGGCCCCGCCGGTCGCTTGCATCGCCTGCCCCAGCGGGAGCAGTCCGGCAAGCAGGAACACGATGTTCCAGCTCACCGCGTCGTAGGCCTTCGATGCGCTCAGCGTGCCGGTCGCGACCGTGGCGACGACGCCGCCGAGTGCGGCGATGTAGATTGGAAGCAGATCCAGCGCCGCGAGCGCGATGACTGCGAGCAGGGTCGCGAGCGGACCGCCGCCGCGGCGTCGAGCGACGGCGGGCCGCCGTCGAGCGCGTCGAACAACTCCGGGGGACCCTCGGTCAAGACCAGGTACCCCTCGTCCTGCAGGTGGCCCACCTCGTCGAGAGGCGTCTGGAGCAAGAGCAGGTCGCCAGCGGACAGCTCGACCGCCGCGAGGTTCTCGTGGATGATCTCGTCGCCGCGGCGGACGGCGAGGACCGTCACGTCGAACCGACTGCGCAGTTGCACGTCGGCGAGCCGCCGCCCGCGGAGCCGGGACTCCCTGTGAATGACGGCCTCCGCGAGAACGGCCGGATGGCCGCTCTCTGCCAGGAGGTCCGCCGTGACGGACTCGCGGGCGAGGTCCCGAAGGTCGAGCGTCTGGGCGAACTGATTGACGGCCTGTCGGTTCCCGCGGACGGTCAGCACGTCGCCGGGTTCGAGCGGTCGGTCGGTGGCCGTCGCGAAGAACGACTCGCCGTTGCGGTCGATCTGGAGCACATCGATGTCAAGCGGGTCGCTCGCGGCGAGGACCTGTTCGACGGTGGCCTCGGTCGGCAGCGACTCTCCCGCATCGACTACGTCCGCGACTGCTTCGACCACGTCGTCGGGGACACCGCCTTCCAGCGCCTCCTGCACCGTCAGTCCGACCAGCGGCGACGAGTCCCGCACCTGTAACTGCGACAGGTGGCGGTCCATGTCGAACTCCTCCGTGAAGTCGGCCGCGGGGTGGACCCGTTCGGGAACGAGCGCCCGACCGACTGTCAGCAGATAGGCCACGCCGACGGCGAGGATGACGACGCCGACGGGCGTCAGCGAGAACATCGAGAACGGTCGGCCAAGCAACTGCGCCGAGAGGTCGCTGGCGAGGAGGTTCGTCGAGGTACCGACCAGCGTGAGCGTCCCGCCGAGCATCGCGGCGAAAGAGAGCGGCAACAGCAGGTTCGACGGCGAGATACCGTATCGCTCCGAGAGCCCGGTGACCAGCGGGATGAAGACCGCGACCACCGGCGTGTTGTTGACGAATCCCGCGCTGACGCCCGTCGTGCCCACGATGGCGGCGAGCAGGCGCTGCTCGTCGCCGCCGGTCAGCGCCGCCAGTTTGCCAGCTAACCAGTCGACGACGCCGGCCGACTCGACGCCGGCGCTGAGGATGTACATCGCGACGATAGTGACCACCGCCGGGCTGGCGAATCCCTCGATGGACGTCCGTGCCGGGACGCCGGTGTACGGTTCCAGCACGACCAGCGCGACGAGGACGGCGACGGCTGTCATGTCCGGGGGTAGCCACTCGGTGACGAACAGCGTCAGGGCGGCGGCGACGAGCGCGAAGACCACGAGCGCACCCGTCGAGAGCGGGGCCATACCACTTCCCTCGGTGGATGGGGGCAAAAGCGTCGGGGGCGATTCCGGCCGATCACCCCGCCGGTGGACGGCTGGGACAGGCGACCGGTCTCACTCCGGGTTCGGCGCGTAGCCCGCCCCGACGCGAAGCGTGAGGGCGCGCTCGCGCACCGACAGCGACAGCGTTTCGTGCGTGCTGAGTTCGCCGTCGCGGCTGAACGTCAGTTCGTCGCCGTCGCCGCTAACCGAGATCTCGTCGGCCCGGACGTGGGTCACCCCGTCGGTGTCGAGCGCCAGCAGTCGCTGGCCGATGGCCTCCGCGACGAGGTTGCCCGTGGGCATTTGTTCGACGATAGCCACGTCGAGCAGGCCGTCTTCCATGTTCGCCTGCCCGCCCTCTGCGACGAACTTGCGGGCGTTGCCCACCAGCAGGCACGTAGCCTCGCCCGACCACGTGAACGGGCCGTCTTCGCCGACGGCCTCGATAGTAAGGTCGAGCCCGTCGAAACGAAGCGCTTCCTGTGCCCCGGTGATGAGAAACGCCAGCGTGCCGAACCGTTCTTTGAGCTCCCCGGGGGTCGAGACGCTGGCGTCGGCGGGGAGCCCGGCGATACAGGAGACCAGAAACGGCTCGTCACCGGCGACTCCCACGTCGACCGTTCGTGTCTCGCCGGTGTCGGCGATTTCGACACCGTGTTCGATGTCCGTGACGCCGATGTTCCCGGCCAGGAGGTTCGCCGTTCCGGCCGGGATGACGCTCAGCGTCACCGAGTCGAGGTGGCCGGCGTCGTCGAGCCCACGGATGACCTCGTTCACCGTCCCGTCGCCGCCACAGACGGCGACCTCCGAAGCTTCGGCTCGACCCGCCTCGCGGCCGAGTTCGACCGCGTCGCCCGCCGCCTCGGTTTCGTACACCTCGAACCCGCGCGCCGCCATCAGCCGCGGGACGTAGTCGGCGTGCTCGCCGTCGCCACTGACGGGGTTGAGGATACACCGACGCGAGCCAATCTGCATGGTACTAGCGAGTCCGGTCCGGCACTTATACCGTGGTGATGTGCGGCGGCGTCAGTCCCAGTCGACGTCGACGCGCCGGTCCGTCTCGCGGAGAATGAAGGGACCGATAGCGAGCGTTCGTTTGGTTATCGTGACGATACGGAGGATGTACGATATCAGGACCGTGAACGGAAGCAGCGATGCTGTCGTCGTCACCGCGAGGAGCCACAACACGTCGGGGACGCCGGCCGTGACGCCGACGAAATCTTGCACATCGAGGAACAATAACGAGGTGATTGCGACGGTAAGCGCCGGGATAGCGACGTACAGCAATGTCCGGGAAAGGTCGGACAGTTCCCACTGAAAGTACAGCGTCTTGAAGTGTTCCCGGGCCAGGCCGAACAGTTCGAGCGTCTCGACGAGTTCCGCAAGCGAGTCGTCGATCTCGTCGGTGAGTTCGTCGGCGTAGGCCTCGCGGATGCGTCGACCGGCGTACAGCTTCCAGGAGTAGTTGTAGTCCAGCGCGGCCTTGACGACGTCGAACTCGCCGAAGGTCCCGTCTTCGAGCTGAGCGGTGACGCTGTCGGCGTTGGTCAGCACGTCCGCCAGATAGTTCGACAGCAACGCCGCCAGGTCGTCATCGAGCGTCGCCTCCTCGGCGGCGTTCCGAGCATTCTCGGCCCGTTCGGCGGTCCCGCGGACCAGCGACCGGAGGAACGCCGAGGGCTCTGCCGGACTGACTGGCGTGTCGACGGCGTCGGCCACGTCGGCGCGGAACTGCATCGACCCGTCCATCCGCTCGCGCTGATCGCCCACTGCACCGAGTTCCTGTGACAGGACGAGCTGGTTCAGTGTCAGAACCAGCGTAACGGCGGTTACAGTCCCCGTAATCAGCGCCTGAAACAGCGTTTCGACCGGGTCACCACGAGTCAACAGCGTCAATGCCGGTGTGGGATGCAAAAGTCCGACGGCGAGAATCCCACAGAACAGGACACCGGAGAGGAGGGCAGTGACGAGCCAGCGGTCCGCGTCGAGCAGGAGCCAGAGAAGTCGGGTGTCACCGGTGGCGCGCTCCCGCATGGTATCGCTCGACGCTCCACTGTCAGTGGTCATACAGGTCGGCTCGCCCGCCGGGGATAAAAGGGCGTGCCTGGCAGATGCCAGAAAGCCAGTACACCGTCGGTGAGAATCGGCCGAACGAACTGCAGCTATCGGCCGGCGAGGAACGTCACAGCGGTCCGCTGCTGCTCGACCTCGGTTTCGAGGTGGTCGCGGAACTCGGCGATGTCGATGTCCTTCTCCTCGCGTTCCTTGCGGTCCCGGACCGAGATGGTCCCGGCCTCCTCCTCGTTGTCGCCGATGACACACATGTAGGGCACGCGGTCGTCGTGGGCCTGCTGGATCTTCTTGCCGACCGTCCAGGAGCGGTCCTCGATGGTGACCCGGAAGTCGTCGAGTTCGTCCTGAATCTCCTCGCAGTAGGCGATGTTGTCGTCGCTGACCGGCAGCAAGCGGATCTGTTCGGGGGCGAGCCACGGCGGGAACTTCCCGTTGTAGTGCTCGGTCAGCACCATGAAGAACCGCTCGTAGGAGCCATACAGCGCGCGGTGGATCATCACCGGGCGGTGCTCCTCGTTGTCCTCGCCGGTGTAGGAGAGGTCGAACCGCTCCGGCATGTTGAAATCCAGCTGGACAGTCGGGCCGTCCCAGTGGCGACCGAGCGCGTCCTCGAAGGCGAAGTCGATCTTCGGGCCGTAGAACGCGCCGTCGCCTTCTTCGACGACGTAGTCGATGTCCTGCTCGTCGAGGACGGCCTCCAGTTGGGATTCGGCTTTCTCCCAGATTTCGTCGCCGCCGACGGACTTCTCCGGCCGGGTAGCGAACTGGACGGTGTAGTCGAGGTTGAACGTGTCCAGCGTGTCGAGGATGATGTCGACCGTCGCCAGCACTTCCTCCTCAATCTGGTCCGGCCGAACGAACAGGTGGCCGTCGTCGATGGTAAAGGCCCACGTCCGGGAGAGCCCGGAGAGTTCGCCGCGCTGCTCTTTGCGGTACACCTTCCCGTCCTCGAAGTACCGCACCGGCAGGTCCCGGTAGCTCCAGGAATTCTGCTCGAAGATGGTGGCGTGGCCGGGACAGTTCATCGGCTTCAGGCCGTACTCCTCGTCGTTGACATCGAGCAGGAACATGTCGTCAACGTAGTTCTCGTAGTGGCCCGACTTCTTCCAGAGTTCGGTGCGGAAGACGTGGGGCGTCTCGACCTCGTCGTAGCCGGCGTCGCGGTTGAGGCCGGCGACGTAGTCCGACAGCTCGTTGAGGATCTTCTTGCCGTTGGGTTCGTACAGCGGCAGGCCCGGCCCGGTCGTCTCGTCGATGGAGAACAGGTCCATCTCCTGGCCGATCTTGCGGTGGTCGCGCTCCTCGGCCTTGCGGCGCTGTTCGAGGAACTCGTCGAGCGCGTCCTCCGTCGGGAAGGCGGTCCCGTAGACGCGGGTCAGCGTCTCGTTGTCCTCCTCGCCGCGCCAGAAGGCCGCCGAGATTTCAAGCAGCGCGAAGCCGCCGATTTCACCGGTCGATTCGACGTGGGGGCCCTGACAGAGGTCCTCGAACTCGCCTTGGGTGTAGAAGGAGACGTCCTCGTCGTCCGCGGCCTCGGTTTCGAGGATGTCTTGTTTGAACTGATTGTCCTCGTAACGCTCGAAGGCTTCGTCTCGGTCGACGAGTTCGCGCTCGATGTCGAGGTCCTCCTCGATTATCGCCTCGGCTTCGGCCTCGATGGCTTCGAGGTCGTCCTCGTCGATGTCGACGTCGGTGATGTCGTAGTAGAACCCGTTGTCGGTCCACGGCCCGATTGTGAGCTTGGCATCGGGATAGAGGCGCTGTAGGGCCTGTGCGAAGACGTGGGCGGCGGAGTGCCGAAGCACGTCGAGATACTCGTCACTGCTCTCGGTGACGATTTCGAGCTCGACGTCGGCTGTCAACGGCGCGTGCTTGTCGACAAGTTCGCCGTCGACGACGCCGGCGACCGTGTCGTCACCCAGCCCTGGCCCGATTTCGTAGGCGACATCCTCGACCGTGCTGCCGCGCTCGACCTCTAGTGGGGTCCCGTCGGGCAGCGTGACCGTGACCGTACTCATATCCGAGGATACGACGGCGGCCGGGGATAAGTGTATTGAGACGCGGGCGACGCTGGCGTTACTCTGGCAACAGCGGGTCCGAGTCCTCGTCGATAGCGTCGACTGCCGGCAGGTCAGACTGCGTCGGCGGTTGTGCCGCACTCGCCCGTTCCAGCGATGAAAACGTCGATTCGTCTTCCCCTTCGAGCATGGTGAGCCGGTCCCTGACAGTGACCGTCTCCCCGTCGGCTGTGTGCGGCGTCACGCACCTGAGCTTCGCTCCGTCGTACTCGGCTAATAGTTGGATCGGGAACACGAGCGCGCGGTACTGCTCTCCCGTTATTTCCGAATCTACCGACCGCACCCGGAACGCTGGGTCGAGTGAACAGTCGTTTCGTTTTGCCCACTCCTGAAAGACGCTAACTCGGTTGAGTGCGAATAGCCCGAGCTCAGTCCGTGCCTCCGCTGGTGTGGACGGGATCTGCCGGCCAATTACCTGAACGGCAATATCTGACAGAACGTCAGCGTCCGACAGTCCCTGAAGCCGGTCGATGACCGCAGCCTGTTGCTGCGTGTGCCCGTCGGGCAGGAGTGAACGAACGTACAGTTCTGCCCGTGTCTCGTCTGGCTGCGTGCTCCCCTGCATCGTATAGAAATTAATGGACAGCGACCGGCAAAAGTATTCCTGTTGACAAATAATGGTTAGAACGATTATACACTGAACGACGGAAGGTGAATCAACGGTTTCACCGTCGGTTGGACAGCCACGGACCGCGTCAACGTGATAGGGAGTACTATGTGGGCACAGTTCGCATGAGAAGCCGGATATGTACGATTCGGTGCTCGTAGCCACAGACGGCAGTTCGGGTACGACGGAGACGCTCGCACACGCCACCTCTATCGCGCGCGACAACGACGCGACCCTCCACGGCCTGTACGTCGTGGACAAGCGGCTGTACCTTGCGGCCGACAAGTCCAATCAGGACGAAGTGCGGCAGTCGCTGGAGGAAGAGGGGGACGTCGCGCTCGACGACATCGTGGTCAGCGGCGAGGAGTCCGGCGTCGAGGTCGTCACAACCATGGAAGAGGGCATTCCCCACAAGACGATCACCGACTACGCCGAGCAGGAGGATATAGATCTCATCGTGATGGGGACCCACGGTCGAACCGGACGGGACCGGGTCGCCAATCTCGGGAGCGTCACCGAGCGCGTTGTGCAGAGCGCGCCCGTCCCCGTCCTCGTGGTCCACATCGAATAGCTCAGGTGGGGTACCGTTCGTATCGCGGACGTGGTCGGCGGCGGACAGACCACCAGGAACACCCCGTTCTGACCGGTATCTTTTCGAGCCGCCGACACGATGGGAGCAGTATGGACAGCCGAGAGTACACCTTCGAGGGAGCCACGCCGGACATCCACGGATACGCCCACGTCAGCCGCGAGGCGACGCTGGTGGGCGACGTCACTGTCGGCCCGAACGCGAACGTCTGGCCCGGCGTCGTGTTGCGCGGCGACGTGGCGCCCGTCGAGGTGGGCCGCGAATCGGCGATCGGTGACGGGGCTA
The DNA here is from genome assembly GCF_009741785.1 of Haloarcula sp. CBA1122. Lineage (NCBI taxonomy): Archaea > Methanobacteriati > Methanobacteriota > Halobacteria > Halobacteriales > Haloarculaceae > Haloarcula > Haloarcula sp. CBA1122. The sequence goes on along the minus strand of NZ_WPCB01000032.1, from coordinate 4,419 downwards.
TCGTCCACGCATCGACCGTCGGCAAGAAGGTGATGGTCGGCCACGGAGCCGTCCTCAACGACGCAGCGGTCAAGGACGGGGCGCTCGTTGGCTTCAACTCGACAGTCAGCGACGCCACCATCGGCGAGGGCTCCATCGTCGCGATGGGGACGGTCGTCCCGCCGGGCTACGAGGTTCCTGCGGAGTCGTTCGTCCGTGGGAGCCCGGCCACGGTGACACCGCTGTCAGAGACAACAATCGACCCGAACGAGGTGTTCGAGGCGTTCAGCTCCGGCGATTACGCCAACCTCGCGGCCCGCCACGAGGATCTCTTCGAGTAACACCGGGTATCAACGCTGGAGACACACGACGGGTCACTTATAGTGGAAGAGCCCACACAGTACCGAGCATGGACGATATCGTCGACCTGGTGACCCGGTCGCTCGCCGACGACACTGCCGCCGAGTTCACTGAGCGGGTCGACGAACAGGCGATGCAGCTCCGGAGAGCCATCGAGGCCGGGGAGTTCGACAACGAAGCGTTCTCCGTCGGCCTGGAGATCGAACTGTACGCCATCAACGCGGAGCCGGACCCACCCGAGCCAGACGAGGAAGCAGACGACGAGGGAGTCGCCGAAGAAGACCTCGACGACGACCTGAGCGGATCGGGCGGGGCGGCCTGGAGCGGCTCACTCGACGCGCCGGCGGAGCCAGAAGGCGGCGGTGGCGCATCGCTGGAACCAAACGGTGACGGCCCGTCGCTGGAGCCAGACGAGAGCGACCCGCTAGAATCCGCCGGCGGTGAGTCATTGGACCAGAACGCCGGCGAAACCGCTGCCGAGTCCGAGGATTCGTTCGGTCCCGGGGAAGGACCGTCACTCGACATCGACCCGGACAGCCCGCTGGCCGAGGACGAACCGGAGACGCCAGAGGAGGAGGAGGCCGAACCGGCCGTCGAGTCGTCAGTCGAGGAAGAAAGTGACGAGCCGTACATGGACCCCGAAGACTGGAAGGGGCGGCTGACCCGCCTGCCCGACGTGGTGTTCGAGGGCGAGGCCAACAAGGAACTGGGCCTGCACAACGCCGAGGTCAACACCGAACCGAACAGCTTCGACCAGACCGGGATGGAGGTCCAGACGACGGCGGTGGAGATGCAGACGAAACAGGCCCGCCAGCAGGCGAGCAAGCACAACTGCGAACTCGTCCTCGACGCGATGTGGACCATCCCGCCCGAGGAGGGCAGCGAACAGTACCTCTCGGCGCATGAAACGAACGACGGGGTCGTCCTCGCGGACAACATGCGGCAGGCCCCCAGATACGTGGCGCTGGACAACGAGGCGCTGGACCACGCCGGCGGCAGTATCGACTTCGACGTTCCGGGGCACAGCGGGTCGTTCCCGACGATTCTGTTCGAGTCGCTGGCCACCTCGATCCAGCCACACCTTCAGGTTCCGGATGCCGAGGCGTTCCCCGAGTACTACAACGCCGCGATACGGACGCTCGGGCCGCTGCTCGCGCTCTCGGTGAACTCGCCGTTCCTCCCCGCGGACATGTACGACGACACCGACGGCGAGTGGCTCTGTGACAACACCCATCACGAACTCCGCATCGCGGCCTTCGAGCAGTCGGTCAACACCAGCAAGAACCCGAAAGTCCGGGTCCCGCAGGACCTCGACGACACGACGGATGTCGTCGGTCGCGTCGTCGACGACGACCTGTTCGCGCCGTTCCTGCGGGAGTTCCTGCACGACGACGAGCGAACGGCGTTCGAAGACGAGTTCTGGGAGTTCGACCACAAGCGCGGGACCTACTGGCGCTGGCTCCGCTGTGTCGTCGGCGGAGCCCCCGTCGACGGGGCAAGCACTGAAAAGTCGCTTCGCATCGAGTACCGCCCGCTGCCGACCCAGCCCCACGCCAAAGACATGATCGGACTGCAGGCGCTGACGGTCGGTCTCATCCGCGGGCTGGTCGTCGCCGACCATCCCGCCGCGGAACTGCCCTGGCAGGAGGCCAGGCGGAGCTTCTACAGCGCCGCGCAGGACGGCTCTGAGGCCGACCTCTCGTGGGTGACAGCCGAGGGCGAGCGAACAGCCGACCACGACGAGATCTACGACGAAATCTTCGAGTACGCCCGTCTGGGGCTGGCCGAGCAGGGCGTGCCCGAGGCTCGCATCGACGAGTATCTCGACCCGATTGAAGCCCGCTACGAGGCCGGCATGACCCCGAGCGACTGGAAGATCGACCGGGTTCGACAGTCCCTCGATTCCGGCGACGACCTCTCGACGGCCATCCAGTCGATGCAGCGGGACTACATCGAGGCGAGCCGCGAGCACCACTCCTTTGCGGAGTGGCTGTAAGCGACCAGTCCCACGGCGGCAAGGAGTCGGCAACCCTGCCGGATGGCGGGTATTTATTCGGGTGACGCCGTTATATTCGGGTGATGGTATCCACAGGCGACACAGCGCCGGACATCTCGGCGACAATCGCGAACGGTGAGGTAGCGGACTTCGAACTGAGCGACCACCTGGGCGACGGGCCGGTCGTGCTCGCCTTCTTCCCGGGCGCGTTCACGCCGCCGTGCTCCAACGAGATGGTGGCCCTGCAGGAGCACCTCGGGGACTTCCACGACGCCGGCGCGACGGTGCTCGGCCTCAGCGCCGACTCGGCGTTCTCGCTGAACTCCTTCCGCGACGAGCACGGTCTGGAGTTCGACCTGGTCAGCGACATGGGCCGGTCGGCGATTCAGGACTACGACCTCGAAATCGACATCGAAGACCTCGGGCTGCTCGGCGTCGCGAACCGCGCCGTGTTCGTCGTCGACGACGACGGCGAAGTCTCCTATAGCTGGGTCGCCGACGACCCGACCAACGAGCCGGACTACGACGAACTGCTGGACGCCGTCGAGTCGGCGTAAACGGGCCACATAATACTCCGAACCGAATTTTTATCGGTACTGTCTCACAGCTACGCGTCTCGCGCCCGCCGAGCACCGGTGCCGGCCGACACCGCAGCGAGGTCGAACACGGCACCGTCGAGCGGCACGCCGGCGTAGGGGTCCGATGCCAACAGGAGCGCCCCGTCGAGGTCGACGTAGTCGACAAGCGGCGCGAGGTGGACCGCCGCGGCAATGCTGGCGTTTGACTCGACCATGCAGCCGAGCATCGAGTCGAGACCGTGCGCGTCGGCGGCGTGGAGGAGCCGCATTGCGGGCCGGAGACCGCCGCATTTGACCAGTTTGGCGTTGACGATGTCGCAGGCGTCGGCGACCCGTGGCACGTCCGACGCGGTGACGCAGGACTCATCGGCAGCGACGGGGATATCGGTCGCGTCGGTCACGCGGCGGAGGCCGTCGATGTCGTCGGCTTCGACCGGCTGTTCCAGCATCGTGACGCCGGCGTCGGCGAGCCACGCAGTCTTATCGATAGCCTCCCCGGCGGTCCAGGCGGCGTTGGCGTCGACGCGTACCTCGGCGTCGGGGGCCGCGTCCCGGACCGCGTCCAGTCGCGCCCGGTCGTCGTCGGTTCCGAGTTTGACCTTCAGGTGGCCGAAGCCGTTGCCCGCCGCTTTCCTGGCCTTCTCGGCCATCCGCTCGGGCGAGTCGATGCCGACCGTATAGGTCGTCGGCGGGACAGCGTCAGGGTCGAGTCCCCACTGGCGGTACAGCGGCAGGTCCAGGCTTCGAGCGGCGAGGTCGTGGACGGCGATGGAGAGTGCCATCCGGGCAGCAGGCTGATTCGGCGCTTGCTCGCCGAGTTCTCGTTCAATATGCTGCTGGGCGTGCGGGTCGCCGATGCGGGCGACGGTCTCACAGAGCGAGGGCAGCGTTTCGGCCACTGACTGCGCGCTCTCGTCGTAGTACGCCGACGGCGTGACAGCCCCGATGCCGGTGGTTCCCTCGTGGGTGAGTTCGACCACGACGGTCTCGCTGGTCTCGCTGGTCTCCCGCGAGATGCCGAACGGGTTCGACAGCGGCAGGTCGTGGCGGTCGACAGTCCAGTTCATAGGATGGCGTCCAGCACCTCGTCGGGGACGCCGTGGCGGACGGGGTCCGTCGCCGGTGCGCCGAGGGATTCGCTGTACCCCGCGACAGCATCCGCGGCCTCGCTGTCGTCGAGATGGCGCGTGTTCAGCATCCCCGCGACGACTGACGCGTCCGAGATAGGCGCGGCCAGCCGCTCGTAGATGTCGACGTACTCGGGGAGCGGTGGAATGTCGAAGGACTCGTAGCCGTGAATCGCCTCGCGGCCGGCCTCGTGGCACATGACGAGCGCGTCGGGAGCCGACCCGTGGAGGATGCTCGTCGTCACGCCCGAATAGGCCGGGTGGGCAAGCGCGCCCTGACCCTCGACCACGAGGAGGTCCGCCGCCTGTGCCGCTTCGACCAGTCGCTCGACAGCGCCGGCGGCGTAGTCGGCGATGACGCGGTCGACGACGATGCCCC